>JBIKQY010000137.1:0-6721 GCA_044349465.1 Limnohabitans sp.
TGCAGCGGCGTTCTTTGACGACCGCTTTCATGAAGGGTTTGATGGCCAGATGATCGGGGTGATTCTGGTAAGCCGCTAGCACCTGCGCGTCATCGAGCAGCATGTGGAGTACCAAGTCATTGGTGCAGTCCATGCCAGGGGAGGCGGTGGCGACTTCGAAAGCGCGGATTCCGGGCACGACCTGCGCGCACGACAGCAGCAAGGCTTTGGCTTTTTCGAGGTTGGTGGCCTTGTCGGCCCCTTCAGCCTGGTCGTGCAGGTTCCACATCACGATGTGTCGGATCATCAAAAAGCCTCTTCGGGCAAGTCGGCGCAGGTTGGATCGCGGCTTTTGACCACATTGAGCCAAGCGCCAATTTTGGGCAATTCGTATCGGAAGAAATAGCGGCAGGCGGCGCGGCGGCCCTGCGCGGCAGGGCTATCGTTGCCCTCCAGACTGGCTGTAACATCCAGCCAAATCCAAGCGATGACCGTGTGGCCAAAGGCCTGCAAATACGGCACGGCATTGGCCAGCGCCTGGGCGGGCTCGGCACCGTCCCAGGCTTGTTGGGTGGCTTGGCCTACTTGTTTCAGGGCATCGCGCAAAGCTGCGGCTTCCGGGCCCCAATTGACTTCGGCTTTGGCGGCTGTGGCCAGCATGCGATCGGCCAGCAGCTGCAGGCCTCGGCCGTTTTCCATCAGCACCTTGCGGCCCAGCAGGTCCATGGCCTGGATGCCGTGGGTGCCCTCGTGGATCATGTTCAGGCGGTTGTCGCGCCAATATTGCTCGACCGGAAAGTCACGGGTGTAGCCGTAGCCGCCATGGATTTGAATGGCCAAACTGTTGGCCTCCAGGCACCACTCGCTGGGGAAACTTTTGGCAATCGGCGTGAGCACTTCCAGCAGCAAGCGCGAAACATCGGCGTCATCCGCCGTGCCGGTGTGCTGCTCATCCACCAGGCGTGCGCAATACAGGGCCAGCGCCAAAGCGCCTTCGCTGTAAGCCTTTTGCGCCAGCAGCATGCGCTTGATGTCGGCGTGTTCAATGATGCGCACCTGCGGACGGCTGGCGTCTTTCCCCCCTGCCCCGCTGGGTCGGCCTTGCGGGCGGTTCTTGGCGTAGTCGAGGCTGGCGTAATAACCGGCCATGCCCAGCATGGTGGCGGCCATGCCCACGCCAATGCGGGCCTCGTTCATCATGTGGAACATGCAGCGCAGGCCTTCTCCGGGTTTGCCGACCAAATACCCAACGGCTCCGATATCGCCTCTAACGGGGTACTTGCCCTCGCCAAAGTTCAGCAGCGTGTTGGTCGTGCCGCGCCAGCCGCATTTGTGGTTCAGTCCCGCCAGCGCCACGTCGTTGCGCTCCCCCGTCAGCTGACCCTTGGTGTCCACCATTTTCTTGGGCACGATGAACAACGAGATGCCTTTGACGCCCGGCACCAGCTGGCCATTGGCATCCGGGATCTTCGCCAACACCAAATGGATGATGTTCTCGGAGAGTTCGTGCTCTCCTGAGGAAATCCACATCTTGTTGCCCTTGAGGCGGTAGCGTGCGCCCAAAGCGTCGGATTCAAAGTCAGCGCCATCGGGCGTGGCGCGGGTGGTGACGTCGCTGAGCGACGAGCCCGCTTGCGGCTCACTCAAGCACATGGTGCCCGAAAAGCGGCCATTGAATTCGTTGGCGGCAAACACCTGCTTTTGCAAATCGGTGCCATGCACCATCAGCAAATTGGCATTGCCGCTGGTCAGCATGCCCGACCCAATGCTGACCGAGGCCATGGCAAAAAAGGCGTTGGCTGCAGCCTCCACCGTGTAGGGCAGCTGCATGCCACCGATCTCGTAATCCTGTGCGGCGCTCAGCATGCCCGATTCGGCATAGGCCTTGTACGCATCGTGTGTGGCTTGCGGCAAGATGACTTTTTCGCCGTCAAAGTGGGGTTCTTGCGTGTCGACCAGGCGGTTGAACGGGGCGTATTTTTCCCGCGCAATGCGTTCGCAAGTGTCCAGCACAGCATCAAAGGTTTCGCGCGAGTGGTCGGCAAAGCGCTCGCGGCTTTGTAGGCCTTCGACCTTCAACCAGTCGTGGAGCAAAAAATCAACGGTGGGGCGCAAACTCATGGCTGCGAACTTTCATCAAGTAAATCCTTGTGGGAGCGAACCACTGCTCGCTTCGCATCGGCCGCAGGGGCTTCCCACATTAAAAAAAAGGGCAGAAGACATCTTGCCTTCCGCCCTGAGTCACGTCAGCCATCCAAGTGACAGCGCACGCGCTTCGAGATCAAAGCACTTCAAAAATGCCGCAAGCGCCCATGCCACCGCCAATGCACATGGTCACCGCCACACGCTTGGCGCCACGGCGTTTGCCTTCAATCAGGGCGTGGCCCGTCAGGCGTTGGCCCGACACGCCGTAGGGGTGACCCACCGCAATCGCACCGCCGTTGACGTTCAGGCGATCGGCCGGGATGCCCAGCTTGTCGCGGCAATACAGCACCTGCACAGCAAAGGCTTCGTTCAGTTCCCACAGGTCAATGTCTTGCACTGTGAGGCCCAGACGCGCCAGCGCTTTGGGCACGGCGTACACGGGGCCAATGCCCATTTCGTCAGGCTCGCAACCGGCCACAGCAAAACCGAGGAATCGACCCAAGGGCTTCAAACCACGTTGCTCGGCCAATTTTTCGTCCATCAAGACGCAAGCACCGGCACCGTCCGAGAACTGGCTGGCATTGCCCGCTGACACCAAACCACCGGGCAAAGCCGAACGCAAGCCGCTGATGGCTTCCACGGTGGTGCCTTCGCGCAGGCCTTCGTCCACGCTCAGAGTCACTTGCTTGGTGGTCATGCCCATGACCTTGTCGATCACGCCTTGCATCACGGTGATGGGGGCGATTTCGTCGTTGAACAAACCAGCAGCTTGCGCAGCGCAAGCCTTTTGTTGGCTGGCCGCGCCATACGCGTCCATTACATCGCGGCCGATCTTGTAGCGCTTGGCCACTTGTTCGGCGGTTTGCAGCATGTTCCAGTAAATCTCGGGCTTCATCTTGGCCAAAGCCAAGTCTTGCATCATGTGGGTGTTCATTTCTTGCTGAACGCAAGAGATGCTTTCCACACCTCCGGCCACATAAACCTGGCCTTCGCCTGCGATGATGCGTTGTGCGGCCAAAGCAATGGTTTGCAAGCCCGACGAGCAAAAACGGTTCACAGTCATGCCAGACACCGAAATCGGCAAACCGGCTTTGAGCGCGATCTGGCGGGCGATGTTGGCACCGGTGGCACCCTCAGGGCTGGCGCAACCCATGATCACGTCTTCGACTTCGGCGGCATCAATGCCTGCGCGGGCGACGGCGTGTTGCACCGCGTGGCCGCCCAGGGTGGCCCCGTGGGTCATGTTGAAAGCGCCCTTCCAACTCTTGGCCAGGGGGGTACGTGCGGTAGATACGATGACAGCATTCGTCATGATGGTCCTTTCAAGTGGGGGACAGCGCTTGAGGGCTGTCCCGCCAAAAATTTAAAAAATCAGTTGAATGTCTTGCCTTCGGCCACCAGACGCTGCAACAGCGGTGCGGGTTGCCAGAATTGCGCGTCGTCGAGCGGGTTCTTCGCAAAGCGCTTCATGGCTTCGGCCACGTTGAACAAGCCCACGGTATCGGCATACAACATGGGGCCACCGCGCCAGAACGGGAAGCCGTAGCCGGTGATGTAGACCATGTCGATGTCGCTGGCCTTGCTGGCGATGCCTTCTTCCAGAATGTGGCAAGCCTCGTTGACCAAGGCATACACCAAGCGCTGCACGATTTCTTCGTCCGAAATCTTGCGGGGCGTGATGCCCATGGCCGCGCGGTGCTTCTCGATCATCTCGACCACAACCGGGCTGGGGATCGCGTCGCGCTTGCCGGCTTGGTAGTCGTACCAGCCTGCGCCGGTCTTCTGACCATAACGGCCCATTTCGCAGAGCAAGTCAGCGGTTTTGCTGTACTTGAGGTCGGGCTTTTCGGTGTAGCGGCGCTTGCGGATCGCCCAGCCGATGTCGTTGCCCGCCAGATCGCCCATGCGGAACGGACCCATGGCAAAGCCGAATTTCTCGACCGCTTTGTCCACCTGTGCGGGGGTGCAGCCTTCTTCGATCAGGAAACCGGCTTGGCGGCTGTACTGCTCGATCATGCGGTTGCCGATGAAGCCATCGCACACGCCGGAGACCACCGAGGTCTTCTTGATTTTTTTGCCGATGGCCATGACGGTGGCCATGACGTCTTTGGCGGTTTGCGCACCGCGCACGACTTCCAGCAGCTTCATCACGTTGGCAGGGCTGAAGAAGTGCATGCCGACCACGTCTTGAGGGCGCTTGGTGAAGTTGGCAATCTGGTTCACGTCCAAGGTAGAGGTGTTGGAGGCCAAGATGGCGCCAGGCTTCATGACTTCATCGAGCTTCTTGAAGACAGCTTCTTTCACACCCATTTCTTCAAACACGGCTTCGATCACCAAGTCGGCTTGGCCGATGTCGTCGTAGCTCAGCGTGGTGCTGAGCAAGGCCATGCGCTGCTCGTATTTGTCTTGTTTGAGCTTGCCCTTTTTGACTTGGGCTTCGTAGTTTTTGCGGATGGTGGCCACACCACGGTCCAGCGCGTCTTGTTTCATTTCGAGCATCTTGACCGGGATGCCCGCGTTCAAGAAGTTCATCGAAATGCCACCGCCCATGGTGCCTGCACCAATCACGGCCACGCTCTGGATGTTGCGCTGGGGGGTGTCGCTGGGCACGTCGGCGATCTTGCTGGCGGCACGGTCGGCCATGAAGATGTGGCGCAACGAACGGCTTTCGGGGGTGAACATGAGGTTGGTGAAAATCTCACGCTCGAACACCATGCCATCGTCGAATTTCTTCTTGGTTGCGGCTTCGACGGCGTCCACGCACTTCAGGGGCGCAGGCAGGTTTTTGGCCATGCCTTTGACCATGTTGCGGGTGAACTGGAAATACGCATCGCCCTGCACATGCTTGCAAGGCAAATTGCGCACCAGTGGCAAGGGCGAGCCGTCGGCGTGAGCGGCAGCCACTTTGCGGGCCATGGCCAGAGCTTCTTCAGGCAAGCTTTCGGTCGACTGGGCCATGGCATCAAACAGCTTTTGGCCAGGCAACATGGCCAGCATTTCGCTCTTGATGGCTTCGCCGCTGACGATCATGTTCAGCGCCGCTTCCACGCCAATCACGCGGGGCAGGCGCTGTGTGCCGCCCGCGCCAGGGATGAGACCCAACTTGACTTCGGGCAAGGCAATGGAGGTGCCAGGCGCTGCAATGCGGTAGTGGCAGCCCAGAGCCAACTCCAAACCACCACCCATGGCGACCGAGTGGATGGCCGCCACAACCGGCTTGGCCGATTTTTCGCAAGCGGTGATCACGCTCAGCAAATTGGGTTCTTGAGTCGCTTTGGGCGAACCGAATTCGCGGATGTCGGCACCGCCCGAGAAGGCTTTGCCGCCGCCGGTGATGACCACGGCCTTGACAGCCGCGTCGTTGTTGGCTTTTTCCAAACCATCGGTGATGCCGATGCGGGTGGACAGACCCAAGCCGTTGACGGGCGGGTTCATCAGCGTGATGACCGCGACATCTCCGTGGACTTTGTATTCAGCTGTCATGCTGGACTTCCTTTGCGTGAAAAATTAAAAAAGAACGACCGTTCGTTTTTGAAGATTGTAGACATAAAAAAACCCGTTGCGGCAATATTTTTGTCGCAACGGGGACGGCACTCAGCAAGTCAGACTTCCAGCCATTCCTTGCGGATGTAGCTGTTGGCGCGCAGTTCGTCGGGTGTGCCTTGGAACACGATGGCCCCATGGCCCATGACCAGGGCGCGGTCGGAGATGCTCATGGCGATCGTCAGTTTTTGTTCGATCAACAACACCGACACCCCCTTGGCTTTGAGGCTGTAAAGAAATTGGCCGACCAACTCGACAATTTTGGGCGCCAGTCCTTCGGTGGGCTCGTCGATGATGATGAGATCGGGGTCGCCCATCAGGGTGCGGCACAGCGTGAGCATTTGCTGCTCACCGCCCGAAAGCACACCGGCTTCGTTGTGTTCACGCTCTTTAAGGCGGGGAAACATGGCGAACATGTCGTCAAACGACCAACGCCCATTTTGCCCATTGCGTTTTTGGCCCAACTGCAGGTTTTGGCTCACTGTGAGTTTGGGGAAAATCTCGCGGTTCTCGGGCACATAGCCCACGCCCAGGTGGGCGATTTCATAGGCTTTTTTGCCCTGGATAGGCTGGCCTTTCCAGTCAATGCGCCCTTCGCACTCCACCAAGCCCATGATGGCCTTGGCCGTGGTGGAGCGGCCTGAGCCGTTGCGCCCAAGAAGGGCCACGATCTCGCCCTGCCCCACTTCGAAATTGACGCCATGCAGGACATGGCTTTTGCCGTAAAAAGCGTGAAGGTTGTCGATTTGCAGCATCAGTGGCCTCCTGCTTGGCTGTCTGCGACCGGAGAGCCCAAATAAGCCTCCTGAACTTTGGCATTGGCGCGCACGGCCTCGGGGGTGTCAAAGGCGATGACTTCGCCATAAACCACCACCGCGATCTTGTCGGCCAGGCCAAACACCACGCCCATGTCGTGCTCCACGGTGAGCAAGGTTTTGCCCACGGTGACGTCTTTGATGAGCTGGATGAATCGCGAGGTCTCGCTCTTGCTCATACCGGCCGTGGGTTCGTCCAGCAAGATCACATCAGAGCCACCTGCGATGGTCACACCGAT
>JBIKQY010000138.1:0-6691 GCA_044349465.1 Limnohabitans sp.
GCCGACCGCGATGCCTTGCATGTGCACGAAGCCAACACTGCGGTCGCATTGGGCGGCACACTGTCCGCTGACTCGTATTTGCGCATCGACAAACTGCTGGCGGCCGCGCAGGCCACCGGGGCCGATTCGGTGCACCCCGGTTATGGTTTTTTGAGCGAGAACGCCGAGTTTGCGCAAGCGGTGATCGACTCGGGCCTGACCTGGGTGGGGCCGCCACCTGCGGCCATTCGTGCACTGGGCAGCAAATCGGCTGCCAAAGCGCTGGCCATGACGCACGGCGTGCCTTGCCTACCGGGCTACTTTGGCGCGGACCAGAGCGACGCCACCTTCACCGCGCATGCGCAGCGTCTGGGTTTGCCGTTGATGGTCAAGGCCGTGGCCGGAGGCGGCGGGCGCGGCATGCGCTTGGTGACCGACATTGCTCAATTGCTGCCCGCACTGCAAAGCGCCCGCTCTGAAGCGCTGGCCGGGTTTGGCAACGGCGACTTGTTGATGGAGCGCGCTTTGCTGCGCCCCCGCCACATCGAGGTGCAAATCATGGCCGACGCGCACGGCCACTGCATCCACTTGGGTGAGCGCGATTGTTCGGTGCAACGCCGCCACCAAAAGATCATTGAAGAATCACCCAGCCCAGCCGTGGATGCTGCACTCCGCGCGCAACTCGGCAAGGCAGCCATTGCGCTGGCGCAATCTGCGGGCTATGTGGGTGCGGGCACGGTGGAGTTTTTGCTGGATGAAGCCCAGGCTGACAAGCCCTTCTATTTAATGGAGATGAACACCCGCTTGCAGGTGGAGCACCCCGTCACCGAAATGCTGACGGGGCTGGACCTGGTGGAGTGGCAACTTCGCATCGCACGCGGCGAGCAACTGCCGCTGGCGCAAGCCGATGTACAGCTGCACGGCCACGCCATCGAAGTGCGCCTGTGCGCCGAAGACGAGCACTTCACGCCACAGACCGGCACGGTGCAGGCCTTTGCTGCGCCCGAAGGCTTGCGCTTTGACCATGCACTGCATGTGGGCGCGGTGGTCACGCCGCACTACGATTCGATGCTGGGCAAGCTGATCGCGCACGCGCCCACACGCAGCGAAGCCATCGCCAAGTTGTGCGCGGGCCTTAACCAGACCACGCTGTTGGGCTTGCCGACCAACCGGGCGTTTTTAGCCGCTTGTTTGCAACACCCCACGTTTGCAGCAGGCGAGGCCTTGATTCCGTTTTTGGCCGAACAAGCCGATGCTGTGCGCGAGCGCCTGGAGGCCACAAGCGACGCACGCACCGTGGCCGCGTTGGCTGTGCTCTACGCCATCCAAGCGCCCGCCGCCGCGATGCCCAGCCCGTTCCTGCGGCCTGTGCGCATGGGTTTGGGTGATGAGGTCTTGTCGCTGAGCTTGCAGGAGCTGGGGCAAGGACAAGTGCGCGTCCAAATGGGCGACACCACACACCAGGCACGCATACAACGCAGCGGCGACCAGCTGCACATCACGCTGAACGGCAAGCACTGGCTAGCCCGCGCAGTGGCCTGCACTGGTGCGGTCCAGCGCTGGCATGTGCAACTGCAAGGCCCCGAATGCGTGGAGCTGTGGCTCAGCGACCAAAGCCACAGCGCGCCCAGCACAGGGGCCAGCGCACAAGCGGCGCAGTCGCTGCGTGCACCCTTCAACGGCAAGCTGATCGCGCTGCATGTGCAAGAAGGCCAATCGGTCAAGCAAGGCGATGCCGTACTGGTCATCGAGTCGATGAAGCTCGAACACATTTTGTGCGCCCCCCGCGATGCGGTGGTGCACAGCATTTCGGCCAGCGTGGGCCAACAAGTGGGCCCCGGCCAGGTGCTGGTGCAATGGAAGGAAGCCGCATGAACACCGCCGATGGCACAACTGATTTCTCAACCGAAGACCTGCAAAGCCTGCAGACCACGGTGGAGCGCTTTGCCAAACAAGCCATCGCCCCACATGTGCCCGCGTGGGAAGAAGCCGGTCAATTTGACCGATCGCTTTACACCCAAGCCGCCGAGCTGGGCCTGCTGGGTCTGGGCTACCCCGAACACTTGGGCGGCACACCCGCGCCCTGGCGTGCGCGCAACATGCTGTCGCAAACCTTGGCGCGCCACGGCGGCAGCGGCGGCGTAATGGCCAGCCTGTTCTCGCACAACATCGGCTTGCCGCCCGTCATGGCGCATGGCAGCACCGAATTGCAAGCCGAAGTGGTGCCGCCTGTGCTGCGCGGCGAGCGCATTGCGGCGCTGGCCATTACCGAGCCCGGCGGCGGCTCGGACGTGGCCAGCTTGCGCACCACCGCCCGCGCCGATGGGGCCGACTATGTGATCGACGGCGAAAAAGTCTTCATCACCTCGGGCCTGCGCGCAGACTGGATCACGCTGGCCGTGCGCACCCACCCGGCCAGCAAAGGGGCCAGCGGCATCTCGATGGTGGTGGTGCCTGGCGACTCGCCCGGCATCTCGCGCACACGCTTGCACAAGATGGGCTGGCACAGCTCGGACACGGCGCAGCTGCGCTTTGATGGCGTGCGGGTGCCCCAGCGTTACCGCCTGGGCGACGAAGGCGCGGGCTTCAAAATGATCATGGGCAACTTCAATGGCGAGCGCCTGGCCATGTCGGCCATGGCATTGGGCTTTGCCCAGGCTTGTTTTGACGAAGCGCTGGACTGGGCACGCCAGCGCCAGACCTTTGGCGCGGCTTTGATTGAACGCCAAGCGATTCGCCACAAGTTGATGGACATGCAGATGCGCATCTCGTCCACACAAGCTTGGGTGGATGCCGTGACGCAACAAGCCGATGCAGGCCAGACCGGTGCTGAGTGGGTGGCCCAGGTGTGCCTGCTCAAAAACCACGCCACCCAAACCATGCAGTTTTGCGCCGATGCCGCCGTGCAACTGCTGGGCGGCATGGGCTACATGCGCGGCACCGTGAGCGAGCGGGTGTACCGCGAAGTCAAGGTGATGATGATCGGCGGCGGGGCCGAAGAGATCATGAAAGAGCTGGCGGCCAAGCAGCTGGGGATTTAAACCGAGTGTCCAAGCCCCAGGAGGTCACCTTGTTCGACCCGGGTCCATGAAAATTTAACCGCCATGTGTTGGTTTTTGTAGGAGCCCACCCCGTGGGCGATGGTTTGCAAGGCCAAATGAAGGGCGTGTTCCACGCCCATCGCCCACGGGGTGGGCTCCTACAAAAATCTATTCCTTGTCACCGGACATGCCCTCATGCTTGAGGTTGAGGCAACAACGCTTTGAGCTTCAAGCAAGGTTTTTCCACCGCATACCAGCTGAGCAGACCGGCCAGCACCGAGCTCAAAAACACCAGCAGCACCAAAGCCGCCAGGTTCATTTGCGGAAAATACCAGAGCCAAATTTTGTTCAATGGCCAAGCGTAAAGGTAGACGCCGTAAGAGATGTCAGGCCAACGATGAAACCCCCAAACAGTGGGGCCGGACTTGGCAAAGTGCAAGATGGCGTAGCCCCCAAATAAACACAAGGCGGGCTGAGCCGTCATCGGAAAAAACATCAACACAGCCAACAGCAAAAGACCCACCCACGCCAGGGAAGCTCGCCAAGGCAAAGCGTTTTCATACAGGTAAAAGCACCCGCCATACGCAAAAGCCATGAGCAAACGAATCGTCAAATCAGACGGCAGGCTGGCCCATCCCGAACGGTTGATGACGTGAAAGACTGTGCAAAAAATGGCCAAAGCCAGCCACACACTTCTTTTTTTCAAAAACCCCAGCAAGCCAAAAATCAAGGCGATCACATAGCATTTGAACTCGTAAGAGATCGACCACATCGACCCATTCACTGCGGCGTAATGGCTGCCCTCAAATACCTCCGGAATGGCCGGCTGCTTGAGGAAGAACAAGGATTTGAGGTATTCACCGATTCTGAACTGCGCCCAGTAATCGCTGGCACCAAACACAGGTCCGATCCACAACGCGCACACCAAAGAAGCCACCACAAACCCCGGGTAGATGCGCAAGATTCGGTGCGTCAAAAATACCGCCACCTGCGGCCGCTCTTGCCAACTCTTGACAATCAAATAGCCACTGATCAGCAAGAAGCTTTGCACCGCCATCTCGCCAAAAGAAATCGTCCCAAAAATTTGGGTCAACAGTTCATGACGTCTGTCTCCGTCTTGGAGTTCTGGCGCGTGCGACAGAATCACCAAACTGGCAAACCAAAAGCGCAAGGCATTGAAGTTGTTGTTTTTATCGCGGGGTTGGCTCATAACGGTTATGGAAGTGATGCACCTTGGAACCATAAACTGCCAACTGCAGCGGCGGTGACCTTCACGACGCAACGGAGATTTTGTGAATATCTGGCTTATTTTATGAGCCACCCCACAGCACATGGCGATCGAACGCCGAAGGGGACTTGGCGCAACGGCACTTTGGCGGTGTGCGTGTGCCGTGGCGCTTACGCTTGGGACAGGAGGATGCGGGCTGCACTCCAGCGGTGCGAATCAGGCCGGTCTGGGCTGGCCTGGGGGCAACTCGGCGCGCAGCGCAAAAGCCATTTGCAGCATGCCGGCCAACAGCCCCACCAACACGCCCACTTGCACCGCCCGGTTGTACGAACCCATCGCATCGAACACCAAACCGCCCCCCAAAGCCCCCAGAAAACTGCCCAGCTGGTGGCTCATGAAAGCGACACCGCCGAGCATGGCTTGCCAACGCAAGCCAAAAGTTTCGCCGATATAGCCGGTCACCAAGGGGGCCACGCCCAGCCACAAAAAGCCCATGATGGCGGCGAACACCAGCGTGTTCTCAGGCGTTGGCACTGACAGGAAATACCAAGCCAGACCAAACGAGCGCAGCACATAAATGCCGCCCAACAGCAGCAGCTTGTTGTAACGCCCACCCGCCCAACCAAAAAACAAGCTGCCCAAGACATTAAAGCCACCAATCATGCCCAACGCTTGGGCGCTCAACATCGGGTCCATGCCGCACAAATCGAGGTAGGACGGCAAATGCGTGGTCAAAAACACCAGCTGCATGCCGCACACAAAATAGGCCAGTGTCATCACCGCAAAAGGCGGATGTTTCAAGGCCAACCGGACCATGTCGGGGGCATTGTCTTTTTCGCCCAAAGGGGAAGGCGGCACGGGCAAAGCGTCCACCCGCCCGGCATACCAGGCGGCGGGCAAGATGATCAGGGCCATGACGACAAAACCGCCCACGCCCACGCGCCACCCATACTCCTGCGACAGAAGCTGGCCAATGGGCGCCGCCATCAAGGCCCCCAAAGAACCCGCGGCGGACACGATGCCCAGCACCGTGCTGCGCAAGGCAGGCGACACGGGCCTGGAGGCCACGGCCATCGCGATGGCCGATCCGTTACAGGCCATGGCCGCGCCAATGGCCACCCCAGCGCCCAGGATCACACTCAATAAGCCTTGGGCCAGGCACAGCAAAGTCATGCCCAGAATGTAGAGCACCGCACCGGTCATCATGAGGGGCCGGTAACCGATGCGCACAGCCAAAGCCCCGGCAAAGGGCTGCAAAAACCCCCAGGCCAAGTTTTGCACCGCAATGGCCAGTGTGAACTGGGACACTGAAATGCCGATGTCTTGGGTCAAGGCCGGCATGAAGACGCCCAGGCTTTGACGCAGGCCCATGCTGACCGACAACATCAGCGCAGCGCCGATCAGGATGGGTAAGCCCGGGCGCAGTGCGATCAAGAGGTTCATGGTGTGCTTCGGTTGTGCTTGCGTCCACTCTAACCACGCCCACCCCAATACGCTGGCCTTTACGCGACAGGTCACACGAACCCCTGCTCTGCCCTGCTCTGCTCAGCCCTACCCTGGGCTGCTGGGTCACCAGTTGATAAGCTCAGATCTGACCTGACTTCAAACGTCCTCTTCATCCCGCAAAAGCAGATAATCATCGATCCATCCTCCTGGAAATTCCGTCCATGCGTACCACCTTCAACTACAAGCACCTGTATTACTTTTGGGTCGTGGCCAAAGAAGGCGGCATCACCCGGGCGGCCGACAAACTCGACATGGCGGTGCAAACCGTGAGCGCCCAGGTGCGGGAACTGGAGCGGTCTTTGGGCTACGCCTTGCTCAAACCCGCTGGGCGCGGCCTGGTGCTGACCGATGCCGGGCTGGCCGCCATGCAACAAGCCGACCAGATTTTTCAGTTGGGCGAAAACCTGCCTGCGCTGGTGCGCGACGCGGTCAGTTCACCCACAGTGCGGCTGGCCGCAGGCATCTCGGACGGCTTGCCCAAACTGGTGGTGCGCCGCCTCATGCAGCCCGTGATGGGCGAGCCGCATCTGCGCCTGCTCTGCCACGAGGGTGAATTCGACGAGCTGCTGGGTGACTTGGCCCTGCACCGTTTGGACGTGGTCCTGTCGGACCGCCCCGCGCCGGGCAATGCCAACATCAAGCTTTACAACCATGCGCTGGGCACGTCCCCTGTGTCCTGGTATGGCACGGCTGCGTTGGTCAAGTCGGCCAAAAAGAAGTTCCCGGCCAGCTTGGCCGAGGTGCCCGTGCTGCTGCCCACCGGTCACACCGCCGTGCGCGCCCGACTGGACCACTGGTTTGAACAGCACGGCATCCGCCCGCGCATCGTGGGCGAGTTCGAAGACAGCGCTTTGCTCAAGACCTTTGGTGAAAGCGGGATGGGTGTCTTCCCGGCCGCTGAGTGGATGCACGACGAGTTGCTGGCGCACTACGACGT
>JBIKQY010000139.1:0-6673 GCA_044349465.1 Limnohabitans sp.
CCTAAGCCCGCTGTGGGCCGCAGCAAGGCTCGGGTTTGGTCGGCCTTGGCCACCGCGGCTTGATACTGCGAACGCGCGGCCTTGAACGTGGCGTCGTGGCTTTTGGCTGCCTCGTACAGCGAGGCCAGGCTTTGGGCCTGTGCGGTGCCTGCAAAGGCGGCCATCAAGGCCAAAGTCAGGGGCAAGGTACGCAGTTTCATGGCATGTCTTTTTTAAAAATGTCGGGCCCACGTGGAGCCAAAAGCTGACGCAACAAACAGACTCAATACACTGGAATGCTGGGGTCCACTTGCGCCGACCAGGCGTGAATGCCCCCGGCCACATTGACCACCTCAAAGCCGTGCTGCATCAAGAAGCTGGCCACTTGCATGCTGCGTCCGCCATGGTGGCACAGGCAGGCAATCGGGCGGGTTTTGTCGAGTTCGTCCAGACGCGCCGGGATGCTTTGCATGGGCATGTGCAGCAGGTCCAAAGCCTCGGGCTTGGCGCTGGCGGTTTGCAATTCCCAACCCTCGCGCACATCGAGCAAGATGGGGCGCTGGGCCTGTTGGCTGGCCCATTCAGCAATTTGGGCGGGGTAGAGTTGCTGCATGGCGGTCTCAGAATTTGAAGCGTGAGGGCTCGGCAAAGCCGGACAAACGGGCTGCGTTGCAGTCCCAAGGCTCGGTGGTGGTCCAGCTGTTGGTGCCCGTGCGGGTGATGAGTGTGGCGCGCATCATGGGCTCGTCGCCCACGATGGTGGCCAAGCGGCCACCCACGCTCAGCTGCTGGAGCAAGGCGGCCGGCACTTCGGCGACCGAGCCGCTGAGCACGATGGCGTCAAACGGGCCGTCGGCGGCTGCGCCTGCGCTGCCATCGGCGCAGCGCACGACTGCGTTGCTCACCCCCGCTTTTTGCAAGTTGGCCTGGGCCTGAGCGGCCAAGGCCGGGTCGATTTCCAGGCTCAGCACGCTGGCCGCTTGGTGGGCCAGCAAAGCGGCCATGAAGCCTGAGCCGGTGCCGACGTCCAAGACCTTGTCGGTTTTTTGCACGGCCAGGTCTTGCAGCAAGCGGGCTTGTACGCGTGGGGCCAGCATGACCTGGTTGGCGGCGGCGCCCAGCGGTATTTCCATGTCCACAAAGGCCAAAGCCTTGTGCGCCAAGGGCACAAAGTCTTCACGGCGCACGGTGGACAGCAGGGCCAGCACTTGCGGGTCCAGCACTTCCCAGGGGCGGATTTGCTGCTCAATCATGTTGAAGCGGGCCTGGTTCAGATCCATGTTTTTTTACTCCTGCGGGGGTCTTGGTCAAATATCCGTTGATTTTAAGGGGCGCTTGTGTCCTGAGCCTGACGAGCTGGCGCAAGGCCTGCTTTGGCGCGCAACCATTGGGCCAAATCGTCCATGTAGCAGTACACGACTGGCACCACCACCAGCGTCAGCAGGGAGGAGGTGATGACACCACCAATGACCGCCTGGCCCATGGGGGCGCGTTGCTCGGCACCTTCGCTCAGCGCAAAAGCCAGTGGCACCATGCCAAAAATCATGGCCAAAGTGGTCATCAAAATCGGGCGCAACCGCACCTTGGCTGCCAGCAGCAGCGCTTCGCTGCGCTCCAGCCCGTCTTCCCGGGCGCGGATGGCAAAGTCCACCAGCAAGATGGCGTTTTTAGTCACCAGGCCCATGAGCATGATCACGCCGATGATGGAGAACATCGACAAGGTCGAGCGAAACGCCATCAGGGCCAGCACCACGCCGATCAAGGTCAGTGGCAGGGAGGTCATCAGCGCCAAGGGCTGCAAGAAGCTTTTGAACTGGCTGGCCAAAATCATGTAGATGAAGATCACTGCCATGGCCAGGGCCGACAGGGCGTAGCCAAAGGACTCGGCCATGTTTTTGGTGGAGCCGCCAAAACTGTAACGGTAGCCAGGCGGCAGGTTCAGGCTGTCCATGGCTTTGCGCACATCGGCCGAGACCTCACCTGCCGAGCGTCCGAACACGTTGGCGTTGATGGCCACTTCGCGCATCATGTCGCGGCGGTTGATCTGGTTGGAGCCGGTGGTTTCGCTCACCTTGGCCACTTGGCCCAGGCGCACGATGCGTGGGCTGCCATCGGCGGCGGGTGCCACCATGAAGGGCAATCGCTCCAGGTCTTGCGGGCTGTTGCGGGCCTCGGGCGAGAGGCGCACGTTCACGTCGTAGGTCTGGTCGTCCGGGGCACGCCAGTTGCCCACGGTTTGCCCGGCCACCAAAGTGCGCAAAGGCCCCGCCAGTTGCGCCGTGCCCAGGCCCAGGTCCGAGGCGGCATCGCGCAACACCTCGACGCCGATGACGGGCTTGTTGGGCTTGACGCTCGAATCCAGGTCCACCAGGCCGGGAATGTCACGTACCTTAGCCAAGGCCAGCACCGCCAGTCGCTCCAGCTCTTTTTGGTCGGGGCCTTGCAGCGAAAACTCCACTTGCTTGTTGCCGCCAATGGCGTCGAGCAAACCTGCGTGCGTGACCGCGATGCCGGGCACTTGTTTCAGGCGTTCGCGCAGCACGGCCGACATTTGGTCGGCGTTGCGGTTGCGGTTTTTGCGGTCCACCAGACGGATGTACAGGTTGACGTTGTTCTTGCCTTGGGCGTTGGCGGTGTTGATGGTGCTGACGGTGTAGCGCACTTCCGGGAAGTCGCGCAGGATGGCCTCGACCTGGCGGGTTTTCGCTTCGGTGGCTTCGAGCGAGGTGCCCACCGGGGTTTCGAACTTGAGCGAGGTTTCAGAGAAGTCGGCCTTGGGCACAAACTCGGTGCCCAGAAAGCGGACCATGAACACGCTGGCCACAAAAATGGCCAAGGCCAGCAAAACGGTGGATTTTTTGTGCACCAGCGCCCAGCGCAAGATGCTTTGGTAGCCATCGGCCAGGCGCTCGGTGCTCCGGTCAAACCAGCCGGTCACGCGGCCAATGGTTTTGTCATAGAAACTCACAGGCGCTTGGTTTTTGCCATGCGCGTCGATCGCCGGGTCGTGCCAGATGCTCGACAGCATGGGGTCGAGCGTGAAGCTCACAAACATCGAGATCATCACGGCTGCCACGATGGTGATGCCGAACTCGTGGAAGAACTTGCCGATGATGCCTTCCATGAAGCCGATCGGCAAAAACACCGCCACGATGGACAAGGTGGTGGCCAGCACGGCCAGGCCAATCTCTTGCGTGCCCTCCAACGAGGCCTTGTACGCGTTCTTGCCCATTTGCACATGGCGCACGATGTTCTCGCGCACCACAATCGCGTCGTCGATCAGCAGGCCCACACACAGGCTCAGCGCCATCAGCGTGATCATGTTGATGGTGAAGCCGAACATCTGCATGAACATGAAAGTGCCGATCAGCGAGATCGGCAGCGTCAGGCCCGTGATGACGGTGGAGCGCCAGGAGTTGAGGAACAAAAACACGATCAGCACCGTGAGAATGGCCCCTTCGATCAGGGTCTGGCGCACGTTGTTGACCGACACGCGGATGGGGCGTGAGTTGTCGGTGATGGGCTCGAGCTTGACGCCCGGCGGCAGTTGGCCCTGCAACTCGGCCACGGCCTTGACCAGGCCATCGACCACCTGGATGGTGTTTTCATCTTGCGACTTTTGTACCGACATCAAGAGCGTGCGTTGGCCGTTGTAGAGCGCCAGGTTTTCCAGCTCTTGCGCGCCGTCTTGCACTGTGGCCACTTGCGACAAGCGAATGGGGCTGCCATTTTTGCGCGCCACGATGATGCGGCCAAAGTCCTCGGGCCGCTCCATGCGCGAGCTGATTTGCACCATGCGTTCTTGCTGCAGTGAGCGGATCGCGCCCACGGGCAAGTCCTGGTTTTCATTGCGCACAGCGGCCACCACCTGCTCGGCTGTGACGCCCAGCGCTTCCATGTTGGCCGGGTTTAAATACAGGTTGATTTCGCGTTTGCTGCCGCCCACCAAAGTGACCGAGCCCACACCGCGCACGTTTTCCAGACGCTTTTTGAGCACTTGCTCGGACCAGTTGGTCAACTCCACCGCGTTGAGTTTGTCACCCTCCGGAATCACGGCCAGCGACCACACGGCGCGGCTGGAAGGGTCAAAGCGCAGCACCCGGGGTTCTTTGACTTCAGTGCGCAGCAAAGGGCGAAGCGAGGCGACTTTTTCGCGCACATCTTCGGCCGCTTTTCGGCCGTCGATCTGCAGCTGGAACTCCATGATCACGACGGACTGGTTTTCGTAGCTGCGCGAGGTCAGGGCGCTGATGCCGGCGATCGAGTTGACACCTTCCTCGATTTTTTTGGAGACTTCGCTCTCCACAATCTCTGGCGATGCGCCAGGGTATTCGGTGCTGATGACCACCACCGGAAAGTCGATGTTGGGGAACTGATCGACTTTGAGGCGCTGGAAGGAGAAGATGCCCATCACCACCAAGGCCAACATGACCATGGTGGCAAACACCGGATTTTGCAAACTGACGCGGGTGAACCACATGCTGTAAACCCTGTTATTTCGCTGCGCTGGCGGGCGTGGCCGGCGCCGCAGCGGGGGTCACATCTGACTTGGCCGGGGCCGTGAACTTGACTTGCACCCCTTCGCGCACTGGACCCACGCTGCCCGACAGCACTTGTGCGCCTTCGGACACGCCGGTCACGGCCACCAGGCTTTGTTGATCGCCCTCGCTGCGTTCGCCGGTCCGCACGGTGATGTGCCGCACCAGGCCGTCCTGCACCACCTGCACATAGGGCTGGGGTTTGTCGGTGCGCACGCTGCTCACGGGCACGGCCAGCACCTGCAGGCTTTGCGTGCCCAGGCTGCCTTGGGCAAATTGGCCCTGGCGCAAACCCTCGCGGCCTTTGACGCCCAGGTAAACCAGGATGCTGCGACTGCCCATTTGGGCGCTGGGGTTGATGCGCAAGACTTTGGCGGACACCGGTTCGGCCAAGCCTTCGACTTTCAACTGTGCCGTCATGCCCACCTGCACGCGGCTGGCGTCTTCGGCCGTCAGGGCCGCTTCTATTTCCAGTTGCGAGAGGTTGATCACCTCGACCAGCCGGGCCTCGATGGCCACGCGCTCGCCAGGCTGGGCCAGGCGCTGCGCCACCACACCCGACAGGGGCGAGCGCAGTGTGGCATCGGCCAGCGACTTGTTGGTCAGGTCCAGCGCGGCGAGCGCTGCTTCGTGCGTGGCCTTGGCACCGTTCAGGCTGGCCTGGGAGGTGAGCAGGGCGGTTTGCGAGATAAAGCCTTGGTTCACCAGCGCTTGGTTGTTGTCAAACTGACGCTGGGCAATGTCCACCTGGGCTTTGGCCGCATCGGCTTGCTGCTGAGTTTGGCGCACACGCGCTTGGTACTCGCTGGGTTCGATGCGGGCGATGACTTGCCCGGCCTGCACGCGGTCGCCCTCGCGCACGTTCAATTCCTGCAATTCTCCTGCCACGCGGGCTTTGACGATGGCGCTTTGGGTGGCCTTGAGGGCGCCCGAGACCGCGATGCCCAAGCTCAGGTTTTGGGTTTTGGCGGTGAACACATCGGAGGCTGCCAGCTCAATGCTGGGCGCTGCTACCACAGGGGCCGTCGGGGTTGGGCTTGCCTGGCGCTGGCTGGCCCAGCGGGCACCGCCTGCCAGCAGTGCGGCCACGGCCACGGCCGAGAGGATCCAGAGGGTTGATTTTTTCATGGTAAGAGGGGTGTGATCGGTTGTGGATCAAGCTGGAGACAGGCCACGCGCCAACAATTGTGCATGTTGCGAGATAAAGGCTTCCGGGTCAATTTGCTCATGGCTGGGGCAGCACGGCCCCATGGAGTGCTTCCACATGACCAAAAACAGCAAGGGCGACATGACCGAATGCAGCGTGAGCTCCACGTTGACTGGGCGGAACTCCCCAAGGTCGATGCCACGTTGCAAGGCGCTGCGCACCAGGGCGTGGGCGGGGGTGATGACTTCGGTGCGGAAAAAATCCGCCAGGTCCGGAAAGTTGCTGGCCTCGCTCATCACCAGTTTGGAGATGCCCGAGGCCTTGGTCGCGCCATAGCGCCGCCACCATTGCAGCATCATCCACTCGATCAATTCGCTGGAGCTGCCCTGAAACTGCGCCACTTCGGCCGCGCCTTGGGCCACGGGCCCCACCACGTTCTTGCGCACCACGGCCTTGAACAGGTCTTCCTTGCTGGGAAAGTACAAAAACAGCGTGCCCTTGGACACGCCGGCCCGCAAGGCCACCTCTTCCACGCGGGTAGCGGCAAAGCCTTTTTCCACAAACAAGTCCAAAGCCGCCTCGAGCAGCTCGCCCGGGCGGTCTTGTTTGCGGCGTTCGCGTTTGTGGGGGAGGAGGGGGTCGGCGGGGATCAATGGATGAGCTAATGACTGACTGGTTAGTACTGTACGCCTAGAGCGGGCCTGTCGTCAAGCCGCTGGCGCACGCAAGCGGATGAGCAGAGGCAAAAAAGGGGCAAAAGCCCCTTTTTTTGTGATGACCGACAGAACCTGCGCCGTCCGGATGACTGGCAGCCTGAGTCGTTTTGGCCGAGTGGTCTCAGTTGGAGAAAGCAGGAATCCCGGTGATGGCACGGCCTAAAATCAAAGCGTGCACATCGTGCGTGCCTTCGTAGGTGTTGACCACTTCCAGGTTCACCAGGTGGCGGGCCACGCCGTATTCGGCGCTGATGCCGTTGCCGCCCATCATGTCGCGCGCCATGCGGGCGATG
>JBIKQY010000140.1:0-6666 GCA_044349465.1 Limnohabitans sp.
GCGCGTCCACCGCAAAAAAGCGGCGCAGCGCCGCCCGCGTGTCGCTGCGGCCAAAGCCGTCGGTGCCCAGCGTGCTGTAGCGGCGGCCCTCAGGCACGAGGGCGCGCACGCTCTCGGGCACGGCGCGCACATAGTCGGTCGCGGCGATCACTGGGCCTTGGGTGGCGCTCAGCAACTGGGTCAAATGGCCAGCGCCCACAGCGCCACTGGCTTCTTGCGCCATGCCATCGCGGGCCAGTTCGCTCCAGCTGGTGATGCTCAGCACCTCCACGCCCACGCCTTGGGCGGCCAATTGCTGCGCGGCCTTGACCACTTCGGTCAGGATCGCGCCCGAGCCGAGCAAGGTCACGCGCTGGGCGGCATCGCTCGGGCCGTACACGCCAAAGCGATAGCCCCCGCGCAGGACATCGGCCTCCACGCCCGCTGGCAAGTCGGGCTGCGCGTAGTTCTCGTTCATCAGGGTGACGTAATAAAACACGTCGGCCTGCTGCTCGACCATCTCGCGCATGCCCGCGTCCAGAATCACCGCCAACTCGCCAGCAAACGCCGGGTCGTAGGCCTTGCAGTTGGGAATGGTGGCCGCCACCAAATGGCTGCTGCCGTCCTGGTGCTGCAGGCCCTCGCCGCCCAAAGTGGTGCGGCCTGAGGTGGCGCCCAGCAAAAAGCCCCGTGCCCGCTGATCGGCGGCGGCCCAAATGGCGTCGCCCACACGCTGAAAGCCGAACATCGAGTAATAAATGTAGAAGGGCAGCATGGCCAGGCCGTGCACGCTGTAGCTGGTGGCGGCTGCCGTCCAGCTGGCGATGGCCCCCGCTTCGCTGATGCCTTCTTCCAAAATCTGGCCGTCGGTGGCTTCGCGGTAACTCAGCACCGAGCCAATGTCTTCTGGGGCGTAGCGCTGGCCCACGCTGCTGTAAATGCCCACCTGCTTGAACAGGTTGGCCATGCCGAAGGTACGCGCCTCGTCGGCCACGATGGGCACGATGCGCGGACCCAGCGAGCTGTCTTTGAGCAAGCCGCCCAGCATGCGCACAAAGGCCATGGTGGTGCTCATCTCTTTGCCGTCGGCCTGCAGCGCAAACTGCGCGTAGCTGGTGATGGCGGGCACAGGCAGGCGCTCGCAAGTGGTCTCGCGCTTGGGCAAACTGCCGCCCAAATGCGCGCGGTGCTCGCGCAGGTAGCGCATCTCGGCGCTGTCGGCGGCGGGTTTGTAAAAGGCCAAGCCCTTGGCTTGTTCGTCGCTCAGCGGCAAATCAAAGCGGTTGCGGTAGTCAATCAGGTCTTGCTCGTCGAACTTCTTTTGGCTGTGCGTGGTCATCTTGCCTTGGCCTGCGCTGCCCATGCCAAAGCCTTTTTTGGTGTGCGCCAAGATCACCGTGGGCTGGCCGCGGTGCGCCGCCGCAGCGGCATAAGCCGCGTGGATTTTCACGATGTCGTGCCCGCCGCGCTTGAGCCGGTCGATCTGCTCGTCGGTCATGCCCTGCGCCAGCCGCGCCAGTTCTTCGTTTTGGCCAAAGAAGTTGTCGCGGTTGTAGCGCCCGTCCTTGGCCGCAAAGGTCTGCATCTGCCCGTCCACCGTGTTGGCAAAAGCGCGCAGCAAAGCACCCGAGGTGTCGCGCGCCAGCAAGCCATCCCAGTCGCTGCCCCAGACCAGCTTGATCACGTTCCAGCCCGCGCCGGCAAACAGCTTTTCCAGCTCGTCGATGATGCGGCCGTTGCCGCGCACCGGGCCATCCAATCGCTGCAAATTGCAGTTCACCACCCACACCAGGTTGTCCAGTTTTTCGCGGGCGGCCAAGGTCAGCGCGCTCATGCTCTCGGGCTCGTCCATCTCGCCGTCGCCAAACACGCCCCACACCTTGCGGGCGCTGCAGTCTTGCAGCTGGCGGTGCGTCAGGTAGCGCATGAAGCGCGCGTGGTAAATCGAGCTGATCGGCCCCAAGCCCATCGATCCGGTGGGGAACTGCCAAAAGTCAGGCATCAGCCACGGGTGTGGGTAGCTCGACAAACCGCGCGCGCCGCTGTCGGGTGCGGTGATCTCTTGGCGGTAATGCAGCAGGTCCGCTTCAGTCAAGCGACCTTCCAAAAACGCGCGGGCGTACACACCCGGTGCGCTGTGCGGCTGGAAGAACACCAAGTCGCCCTTGTGTTGTTCGGTGCGCGCATGAAAGAAGTGGTGAAACCCGGTCTCGAACAAATCGGCCACGCTGGCGTAGCTGGCGATGTGCCCGCCCAACTCGCCATAAGCCTGGTTGGCGCGCACCACCATGGCCAGCGCGTTCCAACGCATGATGGCCACCAGCCGCTCTTCGGTGGCCAAGTCGCCGGGGAACACCGGCTGGTCATCGACCGCGATGGTGTTCATGTAGGGTGTGTTCAGCTCGGGCTGCCAGCCGGTGCGCTGCTGGCGCGCCACGATGGCCAGCTCGTCCAGAATCTGGCGCGCACGCCCTGGGCCTTGTGAGCCGATCAGTGACAACAAAGCCTCGCGCCACTCGGCGGTTTCTTCGGGGTCCAAATCATGGGCGTGTGACAGCGCGTGCAAGAGGGGTTCATAGGGTGCGTTCATGCCCTTCACTCTACAGAGGCAGGCGGCGCATGTGCTGCGTATTTGCGCCTCTCAGACGTTCATTTAAAGCACAATATGCCGAAATCAAAAGGAATTCAGCATATGATTCTGGACAACGTGGATTTGAAGATACTGGACGAGCTGCAGCGCGACGGTGCACTGTCCAACGTCACCCTGGCCAAACGCATTGGCCTGTCGCCCTCGCCGTGTCTGGCCCGTGTCAAGGCACTGGAAAGCAACGGCGTCATTCAGCGCTATGTGGCGCTGGCCAGTGCGGCGGCGCTGGGCTTGGGCCTGACAGTGTTCATCTCGATCAGCCTCAAAACCCAAAGCAAAGAAACCCTGGCCGACTTTGAAGCGCACATCGCGCGGCACGACGAAGTGATGGAGTGCTATTTGATGACCGGGGACAGCGACTATTTGTTGCGCGTGGCCGTTCGCGACATGGCGGCGCTGGAACGCTTCATCCTGGAGCAACTGTCACCGATTCCGGGGGTCGAGAAAATCCGCTCCAGCTTTGCGCTCAAGCAGGTGCGCTACAAAACTGCGCTGCCGCTGGGTTTGGGGTGATGCACTTTCAGCCCTGCGCCTCGGCCTCTGGCCACAAACTCGGAAAATAAAAACGCAAAGCATGCTGCGGTACACCCAGACGCAGCTTGCCGTGGGGCGAATCACTTTCCAGCAAGCCCCGTTTGAGCAAGGCCGACACCTGTGCGGTGGCCAGGCGCTCACCCAAGCCCAACATGGCCTTGAAGTCCGCCCGGTCCAGTTCGGCTTGCGAGGCAAACAGGTAATGCAGTGCTCGCAAAGCCTCGGCGCGCACGCCTTGCTTGACCACGTTTTCCTCGTAGGCCAAACAGGCCGCCATGCGGTCCTTCATGCCATCGAGCGACAGCAAGCCCGACATGAAGTCGACTTGGTCGATGCACACGCCCAAAACGTAATCGATCCAACGAATCAAACCCGACTCGGTCAGGTTGCCCCGACCATCCAGATCGCCTGCCCGGGGCTCATCGGCTGCTGCCAAGTTGGCGTAATACGCTTCGTGCGTGCGGGCAAAGCCCCGCAAAGGCGACCACAAACCGTTGGTCAAGCCCATATGGCCCAAGACCAAATGGCTGTGCAGCCGCACCACACGCCCGTTGCCGTCTGCAAAGGGGTGAATCCAAGCCAGCCGCTGGTGCGCCGCCGCCATGGCCACCAGCTGCAGCTCGCCTCGGCGCAAGCCCGAATACACAGAAGACCACCGCGCTAAAAAAGCAGGCAAAGCCGCCGCAGCGGGCGCAGCATGACGCCCCACACTCACCTCGCGTTCACGCAAGGCACCGGGTTGCAAAGTTTGGGGGCCAAACGGTGATTCAAGCTGGCGATCGGCTTCTGGCAAGCGGGCAAACAAATCCTGGTGGATGTCGCAGACGGTCTGGACCGACCAGACTTGGGCACTGTCCCACGCAGGCCACAGCGCCTCCAGCTGCGCTTCGGTGGCCATGTGAGCCAGCGCCATGCGCTGACGGCGCGCTTTGTCGGCATCTTGCGCGTAATCGTTGCGCAGGGCCTGCTCGATTTCCAAAGGCAAAGTGTGCTGCCCTTCGATTTTGTTGGAGTAATACGAGTTCATGGCCCGCAAAGACGAGCGCAGCCCCGGCAGGGCACCGCTTGGGCACCAGCCCGACAAACGGTCCGCCTTGCGGATCAGGTCATGCGCACGCTCCAGTAATGGCCCCATGCGGTGCTCTGAAGGCAACAGGGGCTCCATCTGGGAAGGATGGTCATACAGCTGAAATTTTTGCGACTTTGACATAAGCCGCAAGTCTATGTCATATAAGGATATTTACCAAATAATGCGGATATTTTTGCGACTTTGAATGCGACTTTTTTTACGCCATTCATTCCCCGCCACCCACTGCGCCGACACGCACCATGTCGGACCTGAAGGTGCCGACCTACGAAGATCCACGGCCCTGCACACGCTGCTTCAAATACGGCCCCACCAAATGCCGGCTGGTGCGTTGCAGGCCCATGAGCAAAGCGTGGTCGGTCTGAGTGCAGCCGTAACGGGTTTTCAGGTCGTGCTGCATTTGCGCCAGCAAATGGGCGGCCATCTCGGCATCGGCCAAGGCACGGTGGGCGCGGCCTGAAGCGGGCAAATGGTGCAGAGCGGCCAGCGTGCCCAGCTTGTGGTTGGGCGCTTGCGGGTACAAACGGCGCGACAGCAGCAAGGTGCAGGCAAATGGGTGCGCGCCGTCTTCGCCGCAACGCGCCAGCTCGGCTTTCCAAAACTTTTTGTCAAAGGCCGCGTTATGCGCCACCATCGGCCTGCCCGCCACAAAGCGCGCCGCCTCGCGCATCACCTGCTCGGCCGGGGGCGCGGCTTGCACCATCTCGTTGGTGATGCCCGTGAGCTGGGTGATGAAACTGTTCACCCGCACCCCGGCGTTCATCAGGCTTTGGTAACGGTCCACCACCTGCCCGTTTTCCAGCATCACCACCGCCACCTCGGTGGCGCGGTCGCCCATTTTGGGCGAAATGCCCGTGGTTTCAAAGTCGATGATGGCGATGGCGCTCAAGGTATGGTCCGGTGTAAAGAGTGAGCGCCATTATCCCCAGTGCGATGCGGCATCAGGCCGGACTGTGTTGTTGTAGGAGCCCACCCCGTGGGCGATGGGCGTGGAACACGCCCTGCAAACCATCTCCCACAGGGTGGGCTCCCACAAAATGCTTCATGACTTGGCTGTGTGCGTTCAATCGCCCACAGGGTGGACTCCCACAAGAAACTGTTCCTCTCATAATGAGCGACTTCTCTTTTGGCCCCACCGCATTGCAAAGCTCCCCATGACCGACACCCTTGCCCAATTGTTTCAACCCACCCGCATCGGCGACATCGAGATGGCCAACCGCGTGGTCATGGCACCGCTGACCCGCTGCCGCGCCGACGAGCCCGCTGGCGACATTCCCGGCAGTGCCATGAACATCGAGTACTACCGCCAGCGCAGCAACGCGGGCCTGATCATCAGCGAGGGCACGCAGGTCTCGCCCGGGGGCAAAGGCTATGTGGCCACGCCCGGCATTTACTCGGACGCGCAGGTCGAAGGCTGGAAGCCCATCACTCAGGCCGTGCACGCGGCCGGCGGCAAAATCATTGCGCAAATTTGGCATGTGGGCCGCATCTCGCACCCCGACCTGACGGGCGGGGCTGAGCCCATCGCCCCCTCGGCCGTCGCCGCCAAAGTGATGGCCTATGGCCGCAATGGCAAAGTGCCCGCCCCCGTGCCACACGCCCTGAGCGCGGAAGAAATCAAAGAAGTGGTGCAGCAATACCGCCAGGGCGCGGCCAACGCCATGCGCGCTGGTTTTGACGGCGTGGAAATCCACGGCGCCAACGGCTACCTGATCGACCAATTCTTGCGCGAGAGCACCAACCTGCGCACCGACGGCTACGGCGGCTCACCGCAAAACCGCATCCGCTTCGCGCTGGAAGTGGTCGACGCTGTGGCCGCCGAAATCGGCGCAGGCCGCACCGGCATCCGCCTGTCGCCTGTGTCGCCCGCCAACGACTCGGCCGAGAGCAATCCCCAGGCCGTGTTCGGCCCCTTGGTCGAAGCGCTCAGCCAACGCGGCATCGCCTTCATCCACTTTGTCGAAGGCGCCACCGGTGGCCCGCGTGACCTGACCGGCTTTGACTTTGCGTGGGCACGCCAAACCTTCAAAGGCGCGTACATCGCCAACAACGGCTACACCCGGGACATGGCCATTGACGCCATTTCATCCGGCAGCGCCGACGCCGTGGCCTTTGGCCGCGCCTACATCTCCAACCCCGACCTGGTGCAACGCCTCAAAGCCAACGCCCCATTGGTCAAAGCCAGCTCCAGCACCTTTTATGCGCCAGGGCCTGAGGGGTACATCGACTACGCGGCGATGTGAGGCGGCGACAAAAGGGCGACCAAGTCGCTGTAGGAGCCCACCCCTGTGGGCGATGGGCGGGGCACACGCCCTGAAAACCATCGCCCACGGGGTGGGCTCCTACAAAATGCTTCATGACTTGGCCGTGTGTGCGCAATCGCCCACGGGGTGGGCTCGCACTTGAAGAGATCCATTTC
>JBIKQY010000141.1:0-6615 GCA_044349465.1 Limnohabitans sp.
GTGCGCGCCTTTCGCGCCGTAGGCGGCACGCCGCGCTTTGTGCAGCGCGCCCAAGGTGCCTATTTTTGGGACGCCAACGGCCAAAAATACATCGATTACATCGGCTCTTGGGGCCCCATGATCTTGGGCCATGGCCACCCGGCCGTGCTCGAAGCGGTGCAAAAAGCCGCCCTCGACGGCTTCTCGTTTGGTGCACCCACCGAGCGCGAGATCGAGCTGGCCGAAGAGATCCTGAAACACGTCCCTTCGATGGAAATGGTGCGTCTGGTCAGCTCGGGCACCGAAGCGGGCATGAGCGCGCTGCGCCTGGCACGCGGTGCCACCGGCCGCACCAAGTTCATCAAGTTTGAAGGCTGCTACCACGGCCACGCCGATGCGCTGCTGGTCAAAGCCGGCTCGGGCCTGGCCACCTTTGGCAACCCCACCAGCGCCGGTGTGCCGCCCGAAGTGGTGCGCGACACGCTGGTTCTGGAGTACAACAACATCCAGCAGTTGGAAGAAGCCTTTGCCCTGCACGGCAAGGAGCTGGCCTGCGTGATGATCGAGCCCATCGCGGGCAACATGAACTTTGTGCGCGCCAGCGTGCCCTTTATGACCCGCTGCCGCGAGCTGTGCACACAGAACGGCGCGCTGCTGGTGTTTGACGAAGTGATGTCCGGTTTCCGCGTGGCTTTGGGCAGCGCGCAAAGCGTGTACGCCAAATTGATCCCCGGCTTCAAGCCCGACATGACGGTGCTGGGCAAGGTGATTGGCGGCGGCATGCCGCTGGCCGCTTTTGGTGGTCCGCGCGAGATCATGCGCCAACTGGCCCCCACCGGCCCGGTCTACCAAGCAGGCACGCTGAGCGGCAACCCGGTGGCCACCGCTTGCGGCCTGACCACGCTGCGCGAGATCGCCAAGCCCGGCTTTTTTGACGCACTGAGCGCCCGCACCCAAAGCCTGGTCGACGGCCTCAAAGGCGCTGCAGCGAACGCGGGCGTGCCTTTCAGCGCCGACTGCCAAGGCGGCATGTTTGGCTTTTTCTTGCTGCCCGAGTTGGCGCAAAACTATGCCCAGGTCATGACCAGCGACAGTCCCAAATTCAACAAGCTGTTCCACGGCTTGCTGGACGGCGGTGTCTACATCGCGCCCGCTTTGTACGAAGCCGGTTTTGTGAGTGCCGCACACACCGAAGCCGACATCGCCGAGACGGTGCGGGTGGCAGGCGACGTGTTCAAAACCCTCTGACTTTGTGGGAGCCCACCCTGTGGGCGATGGGCGTGGCACACGCCCCAAAAACATCGCCCGCAGTTTGGGCTTCTTGGGAGTGACGCCTGTGAAATTACCGGTTCAACCTGATCAGGTCTTGGGCTCCTCCCTCAAAGCCATGAGCTTGGCTGTGTTGTGCACCCTGTGCGGCGCAGCAAAAGCCGAGTTCGACGCCAGCCGCCTGTGGGTCAACGCCGGGTTTTACTCGGCGCACTTTGACAGCAACAAGGGCCTGCGCAACGCCAACCCCGGCATCGGCTTCGAATACCGCATCGACGACACTTGGTCGGCCACAGCGGGGCGTTTTCTCAACAGCAACAACGCCAACTCCAATTACGTGGGGGCCTACTACCAACCCTGGACTTGGGCTGGCGTGAAGCTGGGCGTGGTGGCCGGGGCTTTCAACGGCTACCCCAATGCCTACCAGGGCGGCTGGTTCCCCGCGATCATCCCGACCGCCAGCTTTGAAAGCGCTCATTGGGGCCTGAATGTGGCCTTGGTGCCGCCCCTCAAAGACCGCCTTTACGGCGCAGTGAGCTTTCAGCTGAAGTTTCGTTTTCAGGACTGACTGAGCCCAGCCATCGGTGATGGCTGTTCAAGGCCCGCCAGCGCATTGCCCATCAGCGGCTGACTTTTTCAAACACACCCTCTTGGCGATAATGAATTCCAAAGTGATAAATTTTTCGTTATAAACCAAGGGAGTCACGGTGATGCTTCGCCAATTTTTCAATGTTGCTGTGCTGGGATTTTGCATGGCAGCGAATGCGGCACCCAAACTCCCCATTGAACTGGTTGTACCGTTCACACCAGGTGGGCTGACGGGCAGTACCAGCCGCGTGTTTGCCCAATTGCTCAGCGAGCATTTGGGTCAACCCATCACCGTTCGATACTTCCCCGGGCACCATGCACAAGAGGGTGCAAGACATGTCTCCAAGTCTGCCCCCAATGGTCGAACTTTGTTGGCCATCACAGTCACACACAGCGCCAATGCCACCTTGATGCCGAATGCACGCTATGACCTCCAGCGGGATCTCAAGGGCATTGCATTTCTCACTGCAGCACCATTGGTGGTGGTGGTGCCTCAGCAGTCACCGATCCAATCCTTGCAAGATTTGGTCGTTGCGGCGAAAAAATCTCCCTTGCAGGTGGGCACATCGGGCAACGGCAGCAGCCCCCACTTGACCATGGCATTGTTCGATGACTTGACGGACACACAATCCCTGTCCATTCCCCATACGGGAGGAAAAATCGCGATTGAATCGTTGATCGCCGGCAAAGTGGATGCCGTGTTTTCCAATATCCCCCAAATCATCGAACCCCTGCGGGCTGGCCATTTACGGGCATTGGCCATCACCAGCACCACACGGCATCCTTTGTTGCCGGATGTCCCCACCTCAGCCGAGGCAGGCATGCCTGAACTGATTGCTGAAAACTGGGGCGCCATCATGGCCCCTCACGGCACACCACCGGACACCATAGGCCACCTCTCCACCGCCCTGAATACCATCGCCGCCAAGCCTGCCACCCAGAAAATGGTCGCAGACATGGGCTTGGGCATTCGCTTCGTTGGACACCAGGATTTCGAACAACATCTGCAGCAAGAAATTAAGAAGTGGCAGAACCTCATCAAAAAACACAACATCTCACCCGGCTGGGTCGATTAAAGGGGCAGGGATTCCCTGAATGAGCAAAAGCGCCGACATCGTCAATAATGCTTTTTTGACCAAAGCATGGAGCTCCCCCTGATGCGCAATGATCGACGACAACTGACTGCCCTGTTGGCCACTGCCCTGTGCGGCTTGACGCCCTCGGTGTCTTGGGCGCAGACCAGTGCAGGCCAGACGCCGCTCAAGTTGATCGTGCCTTTCACCCCCGGCACGGGCATTGACCTGATCGCCCGCACCCTGGGGCCCAAACTCTCGCAGCGACTGAACCGCCCGGTGGTGGTGGAAAACCGCGTGGGTGCCTCCGGCAACATCGGCACAGAAGCCGTGGTGCGGTCAGCACCAGACGGCTCCACCCTGCTGGTGAGCGTGAACACCTTGGTGATGAACCGAGCGCTTTACCCGGGCCTGAGTTTTGACGCTGTGAAAGACCTGACGGCCGTCTCGCAAACCAGCTGGGGACAACTGCTGCTGGTGACCCACCCCAAAACCGGCTACAAGAACGCTGGCGAATTGGTGCAAGCCGCACGCCAACAGCCAGGCCGCCTCAATTACGCATCGCCCGGCGTGGGCACGCCACACCACTTGTCGATGGAGCTGTTCAAAAACACCGCCCGGGTATTCCTCACGCACATCCCCTACCGGGGCACTGGCCCGGCCGTGACCGACTTGCTCGGTGGCCAGGTGGATGCCATGTTCTTGCCCATCCATGTGGCCTTGCCGCACATTCGCTCCGGCCGCCTGGTGGCGCTGGGCATTGGCAGTGACAAGCGCCACGCCCTGCTGCCCGATCTGCCCACCCTGGCCGAAGCCAAAGCGGGCAATGTGAACGTGGACATGTGGTACGGCGTCTTTGCCCCCAAAGGCACACCGGCCGACATCGTGAACCTGTACAACCGCGAGATCAACCAACTGCTCAGCGGCGAAGACGTCCAAAAAGCATTTGTCTCACAAGGCATGGACCCCAGCGGCAGCACCCCGCAAGCTTTTGGGCAATTGGTCGAGCGCGACGCCGAACGCTGGGCACGCCTGATCAAGGACCAGGGCATCAAGGCCGACTGATGTGAGCGCGCTCAGGGCGCGCTGTCTGGGTTGGAGGGGGTGTTGGCGTCTGTGGGCAACACCAGGCAGCGCTTGAGCCCAAAGCGCTCAAAGTCCCGGTCAAACGTGACCATGCGCAGGCCTGCGCTTTGGGCTGTGGCAGCCAGGCACATATCGGTCCACAAGCGAATGGGCTGGGGCTCACCGCGACGCCCCAGTAACTGCGCAATGGTGTCATCCAAACCGGGTGGGTCGGCCAGCAAACCAACGGCAGGCGTCTCCAGCCATTGGCGGTACATGGCCATGGCCTGCGTCAGATTCAACACATTGGGGCCCATCGCGCGGGGCTGCGACAGCACGCGCACCAAACCCATCATGGTGCTGCGGCAAAACCATAAAGGTGTATCAGCTTCACATACCGATCGCCAATAGCGCATGGCCGGATTGTGAAACGGGTGCGCAGCGCTGCACAAACCCACCCAGACATTGACATCGAGCAAGTCGCCCGACGCCAAACGCCAGTTGGCAGATGCCTCAGCCACGCCCCAAGAGCTTGATGGTTCGCTCATCATCTTCCTCGTTGATCAATTCATACAGATCGGCATTGGTCATTTTGCTCAGATGCAGCGGCAATGGACCCTGGTTTGGAATGATCAGTGGCCTCGCCTCAAACCGCTTTTGCGGGTCCACCACCTCGCGGGCAGTCAAGCCCCGCTCCACCAGCTCAATGACCAGGTCGCGCAGGGTTCGGCCCTCTTGGGCGGCCCGGGTTTTGAGGTGCTTGAACAGCGCGTCGGGAAAATCAAGTGAAGTTCGCATGTCTGCATTTTTGCATGAATGCATCAATATGTGCAAGAGCTCTCCCCTTTCTGCCCTTTCACCAGACCAAAGCTGGCCCAGCAAACCAGCGATAATCCGCCCCTGCATTCACGTCCGAACCGGGCGCTTGCCCAGACCCCTAGGACCGCCATGAAAAAGAATTTCCCCCTGCAAGCCGAAGGCAAGCACCCCGACCGCGTGCTCGAAGCCGTCAAGCACGAGATCCGCAAATACTTCAAGCGCGAGCGCAACCGCGATGTGCCCAAAGGCGTGGACTTTTGGGACTTTGACTGCAAAGTGGGTCTGAGCAAAGACAGCGCCGAAGTCGTGCGGGTCAGCGGCGTGATCGAAGCCGTGGACGCCGCCGCCAAAACGGGCGCGGCCTCGGTGTATGTGGAGATTTTGAGCAAGCATGGCGTGCGCGTGCTGCGCAACCATTTGGACGAAGGCGGCCCAGACATGGGAGACGACCTGTCTGAACCACACTGAACGCTGGGCCACCCACTCCGGCGACCAACCATGACTTGCCGCCGTTTGATCCTCAAACTCTGCTGAACAGCCGCTCGATCACCCCCCGCATCCATTGCTGATCCGAGTCCTGCTCGGTGCTGCTGTGCCAAACCAGGTTCACCTCATACGCAGGCGCGTCTTCAATCGTCCACATCTGCAGCTGCACGCGCTGGCTCAGCTCGCGGGCATACATCTCGGGCACGATGCACAGCAAATCGGTGTTTTGCGCCAGTTCGGCAATCGCGCCAAAGTGCCGGGGGCGCACCAGAATGCGGTCTTGCAGTTTCATGCCTGCCAGCATTTTCTCCACGCTGCCGTGGAAGGTCGCCGTGGGCGAGACCACCAAAAAATGCGCTTGCGCCAATTGCGCTGGGCTGAGGGTGCGACCGCGCCCACGGGGCGTGGGTGACCAGTCTTTGGAAGAGATGGCCATGTAGCGCTCTTTGAACAGCAACTGGCTGCGTATGCCCCGGTGTTGCGGCTTAAGGATGCCAATGGCCATGTCGATGTCACGCGACTCCAGGGCCGCCGCCACTTGGGATGCATCCACCGACACATTGGACAAACTCGCTTGCGGTGATTCTTGGCGCAGCGCCGAGGCCAGGCGCGGCAAGAACAAGATTTCGCCCAAGTCGGACAAAGACAAACGCCAATGGCGGTGGCTGCTTTGGGCGTTGAAGGGCTGGTGGTTGAGCACCAGGCTTTCCATGGCCAGCAACTGCGACTGCATGGCGGGTGCCAGCTGCTCGCACAGCCGCGTGGGCTGCAAACCAGCGGGTGAGCGCACAAACAACTCGTCGCCAAAGAACTCACGCAATCGGGCCAAAGCATTGCTGGTGGCGGGTTGCGACAAGGCCAATGCCTTGCCCGCCGCCGTGACCGAGCGGGTGCGGTGGATGGCCACCAGCACCCGCAAGAGGTTCAGATCGAGTTGCCGGAAATTCATGTTTACCCCATGGCCCAAACTAATAAGGGTTGCTACCAATTATTCACAACGTCAATGTACAACATTGGAAGAATCCATTTGCACAGCCCCGATGACTGACCTACATTGAAATGCATTCAATGAGTCTCTGAGGGGTTAAAAGCCCCGTGAAAGGTTTTGGGCATGGCTGAACGCTCGTTTGTGCAAGAGGTGCAAAAACTCCGCTTGGGCGATGGCGACGAGTTCCATGGCGAAGGCATTCTGGCCGTCACCAAGGCCTTGCTGCAGTCGGGCGTGTCGTATGTGGCGGGCTACCAGGGTGCGCCGATCTCGCACCTGATGGATGTGCTGACCGACGCGAACGACATCCTGCAAGAGTTGGGCGTGCATTTCGAACACAGCGCCTCG
>JBIKQY010000142.1:0-6612 GCA_044349465.1 Limnohabitans sp.
GGGAACTGCAGCAAAGCGTTGAGGGTGTCTTCGCGCAGTTGTTTCGGGTCTTGCTTGGCCACGGCCTTTTCCATCTGCTTTTGCAGGGCAGGCACGTCCACTTGGTGGTAGTGCATGGCGTGCAGTGTGGCGGCGGTGGGGCTGGGCACCCAAGCGGTGTTGGCACCAGCCATGGGGTGACCGATCTTGGCCTTGAGCATGTCGGCCATCAGGTCGGGCATGGCCCACATGCCTTTGCCGATTTGGGCGCGACCGCGCAAGCCGCAGGCCAGGCCCACATTGACGTTGTTCTTCTCGTACGCACCCAACCACACGCTGTTCTTGATGTCGCCCTTGCGCATGACGGGGCCGGCCAACATGCAGGTGTGCATCTCGTCGCCTGTGCGGTCCAAAAAGCCGGTGTTGATGAAGGCCACGCGGCTCTTGGCGGCAGCAATACAGGCCTTGAGGTTGGCGCTGGTACGGCGCTCTTCGTCCATGATGCCCAGCTTCACAGTGGAAGGCTTCATGCCGATGACTTTTTCCACGCGGCCAAACAACTCGTCGGCAAACGCCACTTCGGCCGGGCCGTGCATTTTGGGCTTGACGATGTAAACGCTGCCGGTGCGGCTGTTGCGCAGGGGGTGCGAGGACTTTTTCTGCAAGTCCACCAAGGCGCAGGTCACGGTGATCATCGCGTCCAGAATGCCTTCTGGGATCTCGTGGTTTTTGCCATCAGCGCCTTTGTAGAGGATGGCGGGGTTGGTCATCAGGTGACCCACATTGCGCACAAACATGAGCGAGCGGCCGTGCAGTTTGACGGTGCCCTTGCCTGCGGGTTTGGTGTACTCGCGGTCACCGTTCATGGTGCGGGTGAAGGTCTTGCCGCCCTTTTGCACTTCTTCGCTCAGGCTGCCTTGCAAGATGCCCAACCAGTTGGCATAGGCCAGCACTTTGTCGTCGGCGTCCACCGCGGCCACGGAGTCTTCCAGGTCAAGGATGGTGGACAAGGCGCTTTCAGCGATCAGGTCGGACACGCCAGCGGGGTCGGTCTTGCCAATCGGTGTGGTCTTGTTGATTTGCAGATCGAGGTGAATGCCGTTGTGCACGAACAGCACGGATGCAGGGGCCTTGGCATCACCGGTGTAACCGACAAACTGCTTGGCATCGGCCAGGGTTGAATTTTTGCCGTTGGCCAGAGTCACGACCAGCTTGCCCGCCTTGACGGCGTAGCCCTTGCTGCCCACATGCGAGCCGGTCTTGAGCGGCGCAGTGCGGTCGAGCACGTTGCGGCAGTAGTCGATGACTTTGGCACCGCGCTTGGGGTTGTAGCCCGAGCCTTTTTCACAACCGTCGGCCTCAGAGATGGCGTCGGTGCCGTACAGCGCGTCGTACAAAGAACCCCAGCGGGCGTTGGCCGCGTTCAGGGCGTAACGGGCATTCAAAATCGGCACCACCAACTGAGGGCCCGCCAGCTTGGCCAGTTCAGCGTCCACGTTGGCGGTGGTGGCTTGGGCGTTGCGGGGCTCGGGCACCAGGTAGCCGATTTGGCTCAGGTATTTGCGGTAGGCCTTCATGGCCTTGCCTGCGGCCACCGGGCCGGGGTTGGCGGTGTGCCACTGGTCCATGGCGGTCTGGATGCGGTCACGCTCGGCCAGCAGGGCGATGTTTTTCGGGGCCAGGTCGGCCACGATGTCGTTGAAGCCTTGCCAGAACTTGGCCTGGTCCACGCCCGTGGCGGGCAGCATCTGGTCGTTGATGAAACTCAGCAAGGGGTTGGCCACTTGCAGGTTGTGAATCGCGGTGCGTGCAGTCATGAAAACCTCTGGGGTCAAGTCAAAAAAATGGGGTGTGGCCTCTGTTCCAAGCAGGCAAACTGCCATAGGGCCCAAGGGATCAAACACTCTATTCTAAATTTAGACGCCGATAAACCCGCCAGATCTTCATAGACCCATGACTTTTAAGCACAAATGCAGGCCGATTTGGGCGCGCCCAAACACCGCTGCACACTGCGGTTTAATTCAGGCATGACACCTCTCCCAAGCCCAGAAGTCCTGATCAGCGAAGTCGGCCCGCGCGATGGCCTGCAGTCGGTCAAGGCCACCATGCCCACCGCCGACAAACTGCGCTGGATCGACGCGTTGGCCGCAGCAGGCCTGCGTGAGATCGAAGTCGCTTCGTTTGTGCCTGCCCAACTGTTGCCGCAAATGGCCGACGCCGCGCAGGTGGTGCAGCACGCGCTGCGCCACAGGGGCGTGCGCATCATGGCCTTGGTGCCCAACTTGCGCGGTGCCCAAGCGGCTCTCCAGGCCGGAGCGCAAAAACTCACCTTGCCCGTATCGGCCAGCCCCGCGCATTCGCTGGCCAATGTGCGCAAAACGCCTGAAGCCATGGTCGACGAGGTGCGGGCCGTTTTGCGCCTGCGCGACGAGATAGCGCCTGGCGTGCCGGTGGAGGTCGGCATGTCCACCGCCTTTGGCTGCACCTTGCAGGGCCCTGTGCCCGAGGACGATGTGCTGCGCCTGGCCCAATTGCTGGCCGAGGCGGGCGTGAACGAAATCGGCCTGTCGGACACCACCGGCATGGGCAACCCGGCGCAGGTCTCGCGATTGTTCAAACGCATGTTTCAGGAGATCGGCCCCCTCACAGGTGCCGCGCACCTGCACAACACCCGGGGCTTGGGCCTGGCCAATGCCTTGGCCGCTTACGAGGCGGGCGTTCGCACCTTTGACAGCTCGCTCGGCGGCCTGGGTGGCTGCCCTTATGCGCCGGGGGCTTCGGGCAATGTGGTCACCGAAGATTTGGTGTTCATGTTCGAAGCCATGGGTGTGTCCACCGGGGTCGATCTGAACCGGCTCATGGCCGCCCGCGAGCCCCTCAAAGCCGGGCTGCCTGGTGAGCCGCTGTATGGCATGACGCCCGAGGCAGGTTTACCCAAAGGCTGGCCCTCAGTTTTGTAGGAACCCTCCTGTGGGCGATGGTTTGATGGGCATAGGCAGCCCATCGCCCACGGGCTGGGCTCCTACAAACACAGCAGCAATCCATCAAAATTCCGGGAAATTCCAAACTTGAACCCGCATAATCAGCCCGCATGGACAAGCTCAAAGCCTTCGAAACCTTTGTCTCGGTTGCCACCAAAGGCAGCTTGACCGCTGCGGCCCGGGCTGAAGGCGTGGCCCCGGCCATCATCGGCCGCAGGCTCGATGCGCTGGAAGAAAACCTGGGCGTCAAGCTGCTGGTGCGCACCACACGGCGCATCACCCTGACCCACGAAGGCAGCGCCTTTCTGGAAGATTGCCAGCGCTTGCTCTCGGATGTGGCCAACGCCGAAGCCAGCGTTTCAGCCGGTGGCGTCAAAGCCAGTGGGCATTTGCGCATCACAGCCCCGGCCGGGTTCGGGCGTCGCCATGTGGCCCCCTTGGTGCCGCGTTTTCGAGAACAGCACCCCGATGTATCGATATCCCTCAATTTGAGCGACCGCGTGGTGGACCTGGCCGCTGAAGGCTTTGACTGCGCGGTGCGGGTGGGCGACCTGCCCGACAGCTCGCTGGTCAGCGTGCGCATGGCCGACAACCGCCGCCTGTGCGTGGCGACCCCGGCTTATTTGGCCCGGCGCGGCACGCCCGCACAACCCTCGGACTTGCTGCAACACGACTGCCTGACCCTGTCGAGCGACGCCTCGCAAACCCGGGGCTGGGCCTTCCGCAACCCCACGGACGGCGGGCACGAGGTGGTGCACCTGCGCCCAGGTGGCCCGCTCGACTGCTCGGACGGGCAAGTACTGCACGACTGGTGCCTGGCCGGTTACGGCATCGCTTGGCGCAGCACCTGGGAAGTGGAGGGCGAAATCCGCTCTGGTCAGTTGGTGGCCGTGCTGGAAGACTTTGCCGCGCCGCCCAACGGCATTTATGTGGTGTTTCCGCAGCGCAAGCACTTGCCGCTGCGCGTGAGGCTGTGGATCGATTACCTCAAACACCACTACGCACAGCCTGGCTACTGGAAAGTGACCAAGGTTTAACGGTCGATCAAGGCTGTGGGGTCATGGCTATGCCACGGACAATCGCCCACGGGGTGGGCTCCTACAAAAACGGAGAGGGCGGTCGCCCCGTAGGAGCGCACCCTGTGCGCGATGATTTCGGGGAGGCGTGTGCCACGCCCAATCGCCCACGGGGTGGGCTCCTACAAGACTTCGCGTTCAGATCACTTCTTCAAGCATTCCGACATGAAGGCCTTGCGCTCGTCGCCTTTTTTGCCTGCGGCTTCGGCGTTACACGTCTTCATTTTGTTTTGCTGCTTTTCTTGCTTGTTGGCACTCAGGCAGTCTTTCATGAAGGCTTTGCGCTCATCGCCCTTTTTGCCTTCGGCCTCTTTGTTGCAGGTGGCCATTTTGCTTTGCTGAGCTGTTTTTTCGGCTGCAGGGGCAGATGCGGCAGGTGCAGCGGCGGTTGCGGCTGCTGCAGGCTTGACAGGGTCGGCGGCGAAAGCCATGCCAGAAACCAAAGAAAAACCCAAAGCAGCGATAGAAAGGGTGTGACGCATGTGTGAACTCCGAAAAAGATGATTCAAGAACAAAAAACACCGCACAGTTTTGTGCAGTTCACAGATTAACGCGCCAAAGTGACCACTGAGCGACAGCAGTTGTGACCAACTGTAATTGCTGCACATAAAACCACGCTTGGCGTCTGCCCGGCAACGCGAACGCGCCCCGCCCCCGTAAAATCGCGCCCTATGCTTTCTGCCAAACAACATTTGCTCACGGCCCTGGCTGCTGAGCTTGAAAAACTCCAAACCGGTGCGGGTGCGCGCGCGGCCTTCGAATCGCCCAAAGTGGCCGCTCATGGCGACCTGGCCTGCACCGCCGCAATGCAGCTGGCCAAAGCCCTCAAGCAAAACCCCCGACAACTGTCTGAAACTCTGCGCAGCGCCTTGCTGGCCACCCCCGCCTTCGAGCGCTGGGTCGACGCCATCGAGATCGCCGGGCCGGGCTTCATCAATATCCGACTCAAGGACGCGGCCAAGCAAGCCGTGGTGCACGAGGTGCTGCAAGCGGCCGAGTGTTTTGGAGAGCAAGCCGCCCAGCCCAACAAAGTGCTGGTCGAATTCGTTTCGGCCAACCCCACCGGCCCTCTGCATGTGGGCCATGGCCGCCAAGCGGCTTTGGGTGACGCGATTTGCAACTTGCTGGCCACACAAGGCCAGCAGGTCTACCGCGAGTTCTATTACAACGATGCGGGCGTGCAGATCGGCACACTGGCCAAGAGCACGCACATGCGCGCACTTGGCATCAAGCCGGGTGATGCCAGCTGGCCCACCGACCCCGAGAACCCCGAAAGCAAAGCCTTCTACAACGGCGACTACATTCAGGACATCGCCAACGACTTTTTGGCGGGCAAAACCGTGCAGTCAGACGACCGCAGCTGCACCGCCAGCGGCGATGTGAACGACCTGGACGGCATGCGCCAGTTTGCCGTGGCCTATTTGCGCCACGAACAAGACTTGGACTTGAAGGCCTTTGACGTCAAGTTTGACAACTATTACCTGGAGTCCAGCCTCTACACCAGCGGCAAGGTCGATGCAGCCGTGCAAAAGCTGCGCGATGCAGGCAAGACCTACGAGCAAGACGGCGCGCTGTGGCTGAAATCCACCGACTACGGTGACGACAAAGACCGCGTCATGCGCAAGGGCGACGGCACTTACACCTACTTTGTGCCCGATGTGGCGTATCACATCACCAAATGGGAGCGCGGCTTTGGCCGTGTGGTGAACATCCAGGGCACCGACCACCACGGCACGATTGCCCGTGTGCGCGCTGGCCTGCAGGCGGCCGGCGTGGGCATCCCCGAGGGCTACCCCGACTACGTGCTGCACACCATGGTGCGTGTGATGCGTGGCGGCGAAGAGGTCAAGATCTCCAAGCGTGCGGGCAGCTATGTGACGTTGCGCGACCTGATCGAGTGGACCAGCAAAGACGCGGTGCGTTTTTTCCTGCTGTCGCGCAAGCCCGACACCGAATACATCTTCGACATTGACTTGGCGCTGGCCCAAAACAACGACAACCCGGTGTACTACGTGCAATACGCCCACGCCCGCATCTGCTCGGTGCTGGCGGCTTGGAAAGAAAAAGACGGTGGCAACACCGCCTCTTTGGCCCATGTCGACTTGTCGCCGCTGCAAAGCCCGCAGGCCCACGCGCTGATGCTGGCTCTGGCCAAATACCCCGAGATGCTGACATCGGCCGCCACCGACTTTGCGCCGCACGACGTGACGTTTTATTTGCGGGACCTGGCTTCGCAGTACCACAGCTACTACGACGCCGAGCGCATTTTGGTGGACGACGAAGCGGTCAAAAAAGCGCGTCTGGCGTTGGTGGCCGCCACTGCGCAGGTGCTGCGCAACGGTCTCAAAGTGCTGGGCGTGTCGGCCCCGCAAAAAATGTGAATGGACAAGGCATGACGTTGAACAAACAGGGTGGCGGTACTTTTCTGGGCTTCATCATCGGCTTGGTGCTGGGCTTGGGCGTGGCTTTGGCCGTGGCCATTTACGTGACCAAGGTGCCCACGCCGTTTTCCAACAAGAACCAGCCCCGCACCAGTGCGCAAGACGTGCAGGAAAACGAAAAAAACAAGGACTGGA
>JBIKQY010000143.1:0-6591 GCA_044349465.1 Limnohabitans sp.
TCCAACGTTAAGGCAGGCGCACCCTCGGGATAACCTGCCGTCCATTTGTGATCTGCCTTAAAGGAGAAATCTCATGTCAGTTATCAACACCAACGTCAAAGCATTGACCGCTCAAAAAGCCATTCAGGAAAACAGCCGCACATTGACCACGGCCATGGAGCGCTTGTCTACCGGCAAGCGCATCAACAGCGCCAAAGACGACGCTGCAGGCCTGGCCATCTCGACCCGCATGGAAGCCCAGACTCGCGGCCTGAACATGGCCATTCGCAACGCCAACGACGGCATCTCTTTGATGCAAACGGGTGAAGGCGCCATGAACGAAGTCACCGACATCTTGCAGCGCATGCGTGAGTTGGCCGTGCAATCGGTCAACGGCACCAACAACGATTCTGACCGCGTCGCCCTGAACGACGAAGTTGTTCAGCTCAAGGCAGAAATTGACCGCATTGCCACCACCACCGAATTCAACAGCCAAAAACTTTTGGACGGTTCGTTCAAGGGCAAATTGCTGCAAATTGGCGACAAGGCGGATCAAACGCTGAAGATTGACATCGGCTCTTTGAAGCTCAAGGACCTGGGCATGGGAAGCCCTGCAGGCGCAGCAGATGCGATTGTTGGCGGGCGTATGTCTATAGCGACAGTTGCAGCAGGTGCTATTTTGATCAATGATCAGAAATTTGACGCAATTGACTCCACCACCGATGACCTGGAAGACATCATCACCAACATCAACACCAACGTGGACAACGTGACGGCCAGTGGCTTCAACGTGGTGGTGGCGAAAAATATCGGTGACGGTGTCACCACCGATGGTCAGTTCAAATTATCTGTGCAAGCACTGGGGGCTTCTGTAGCCACCACTTACTCTATCAGCGCATCTGAAAATATGGATGAGTTGGTCGCCAACATCAATGCCGAAGCCGGTGCGGTGGTTCAAGCCAGTGTCAACGATGAGGGCAAGCTGGTTTTGAGCAACACAAATGGTGCAACTATTGGTGTAGCTGACGGCTCAAGTTCTACGGCCAGTTCTTATGAAACTGGATCCGGTTTCATGCGCGGTGCCTCTGCCGCTACTTACACATCTTTCGCGGGTTTCCTGAAATTGGAATCTGACGATGGCAATCCTGTCCGCATCGGCATGGGTGATGGTGGCACGATTGCTGATTTGGAAAGCTTGGGTTTCCGTCCAACGACATCTGATGTGGGCAGCGCAAATGACGCTTATACAGTTACAGGTTCCGGATTAACAAGCGCTGGGGTTACCACTGCATGGGCGGCGTCTGATATCAAGATCAACGGAACGGCCATTTACAGTTCCGAAATTGATACAGATTCATTCCAAGGCAAATTGGATGCGATCAACAATTTCTCTGCCGATACGGGTGTGATTGCTTCGGCCTACGTTGACCAAAGTTTTGCCATGACAGACTTACAAGTTGCATCCGTGGCGGCTGGTGCAACCCTGGCCTTCAATGGAACAACAGTATTTACAGGAACTGCCTCCGGAACCGTCGGTGATGTCATCACTGCTATCAACGCCAAAACAACCGAAACTGGTATCACAGCAGAAGAAACAACGGACGGCTTCCGCTTGACAGGTTCAAACGTGCAATCACTGACTGTTTCTGGCACCGCAGCAGCTACATTGACTGCTTTTACAGTGGGTACTACTTACGCATCGATTCGTTTGGACTCTGCTTCAAACAGCCCCATCAGCATTGAACTGGGTGATGATGCAGATGTAGACGGACACGGATTCTTGGAGGCCAACGTAGGGGCAGCCGATCACCAGGTCAATGGTGCAACCATGGGTACGGGCGCTGGTAACAACTTGTCGGGCCTGAACATCGCTACTGCGAGTTCTGCCACAGCGGCTTTGGGAACCATCGACAAGGCCATGGGCACTGTCAGCGACATGCGCAGCAAACTGGGTGCGATGCAAAACCGATTGAACAGCACGGTCGACAACTTGAGCAATGTAGTCACCAACACAGAAGCTGCTCGCAGCCGCATCCAAGACACCGACTACGCCACAGAAACCACTGCCTTGGCCAAATCACAAATCATTCAGCAAGCTGCAACCGCCATGTTGGCCCAAGCCAACCAGCAGCCACAGTCTGTCTTGTCTTTGCTGCAGTAATCTAGCAGCAGAAGGATTGGAGGCATCAATACCTTCAAATCTTTCTGGCTCTTACAAAAGCCTGGCACCCACAAGGTGTCAGGCTTTTTTTGGTCTGGAAATTGCTAGTATGGGTCATTGCCAAGAGGTTTATCGATGAAATCCCAAATACCCAATGCCAGCAACAACCCAGCCTTGAGGTCAGCCGACGCGCAGTGTCAAAAAGCCGTACAACTCATCAACAAACATAAATACCCTGAAGCTTTGGTTATTTTAGATGCCATTTTGAAACGGCAACCAGAGCATCGGCTTGCCAAACGCAGCAAACCCGTGGCGCTCTTCCACATGGGCCAACAACATGAAGCGGCCAAGTTGTTCCATCAGTTGCACGAACAAGACCACGAGGATTTGGTCATCCTCAAACACTGTGGGATTGCCTACACAGCAATAGGTGCTTTTGACCTGGCCATCCGATTCTTGAGCCGTTACGTGAAGTCCAATCCCAACGACTTTGATGCATGGACGAGCTTGTCAGCGGCGGCTGGAAAGTCGCAAAAATATGTGGAATCGATGATGTATGCGACCAAAGCACTTTCTTTGGAACCCACCAACCCAGTCGCCTACAACAACTTGGGCGCCACATTGTTGGGGGTCAACAAATTAAAAGAGGGTGAACAGGCTTTTGAAACAGCCTTGGTTCTCGATAAAAACAACGTGGATGCGCTGTCCAATTTGGCGACACTGGCTCAACAGCGGGGCGATGATGAGGCCGCTGTGGTTTTGTTCAACAATTTGTTGGCCAACTTAGACCCCAACACATCGTTTGCAAAAGAGGTGTTGTACCGCTCAAGCTTTAGTCACCTGTCAACTGGCCGCCTCAGGGAAGGTTGGCGCAGGTATGACTATGGATTTTTGCCGACAGACTTGGCCAGTCGTACCCCCAAGCGTCACTTTCAAGTGCCCCAGTGGCGCGGAGAGCCTCTGGGCGATAAGCGACTTCTGATATGGGCGGAGCAAGGCCTTGGCGATGAACTCTGGCTTTTTGGGCTGCTCACTGAAGTCTTAGAGCATTGTCAGAACGTCGTTATGGAGTGCGAGCCAAGGCTGGTGAGCCTGATGTCGCGATCATTTCCAAAAGTCAAGGTCAGAGCGACAAATTTGAACCCCATGATGGCGAGAGGGTCGCAAGACTTTGACGTACACATCCCTGTTGGCTCGTTGTTGGGGTTGTACCGCAATGACATTGAAGACTTGCAAAAATTCAAACCCTATCTTCAAGTCGATCCAGATTTGGTTGTCGATTTTTCTGAAAGGTTAAGTCCATTCAAAGGGAAAAAACTCATTGGATTGTGCTGGCGCAGCGGCATGCTGAGCGCAAACCGCAACACACATTACTTGGCAATAGATGAACTGACGCCACTCTTAGGACAGGATGACTGCATATTTGTCAACCTCCAGTACGGTGATTGCGAAGAGGAGTTGCGTCGCGTTGAGTTACAACTTGGCATTAACATTGTTCGTTGGGATGACGTTGACTTGAAAAATGATCAAGAAAGCGTTGCGGCCATCATCAGTTGTTTAGATGCTGTGGTTTCAGCGGGAACAGCGGTTGCTCAAATGGCCATTGCTGTAGGTCAAAAAACAATCCTGTTTGGAGTTAAGGACTGGGTTTATTTGGGACAAACCAATTATCCATGGGCCAATAACGTACGTTCATTTCCACCAGATTTTGGAAAGCCATTAACGACCGTAGTTGGGAAAATTGTTAATGAAATAAAATTTGTTTAATAATTTTTAGATCAGTAAATCATTTTTGACTGGTGTTCCAAATGAGACATTGCATTTAACAACAGCACCTACAACCAGTTCAACCAGCTTTGGTGGCAAACCGTTGCCAGGTCTCACACTCCTTACACAATCAGCGGTAATGACATCCCCCGCCATCATGTCCTTCACAAAATAAAGCGATCGCCGAAATTTCACATTGCCCTGCTCGCTTGATTTGCGGCCGTAGTCCACCTGGCCCAGCGCCTGCCAGGCTGTTTTGGCTCCGAAGCACAAAGCGGCCAGTTCTGCAGGCTCCAAAGAAAAGCTGTCATCTGGCCCGCCACCATTTCTGTCCAGGGTGAAATGCTTTTCGATGATGCTCGCGCCCATGGCCACGCTGGTGATGGCGGTGGTGTTGTCTAGGGTATGGTCTGACAGGCCAGTGACCAAGCCAAAGCGCTGGATCATGTCGGGGATGGTGCGCAGGTTGTAGTCTTGCGCCGGTGCGGGGTAGCCGCTCACGCAGTGCAAGATCGCCAACTCCTTGCAGCCGCCTTCGCGTGCGGCGTCAATGGCTTCTTGAATCTCTTCGGCGTCGGCCATGCCTGTTGAGATGATCATGGGCTTGCCTGTGCTGGCCGCGTATTTGATCAGCGGCAGGTCCACCGCTTCGAATGAGGCGATTTTGTAGGCAGGCGCGTTCAGATCTTCCAGCAAATCAATGGCGGTGTTGTCAAAGGGCGAGCTGAACAGGGTGATGCCAACTTTGCGCGCATGCTCAAACAACGGCTTGTGCCATTCCCAAGGCATGTGGGCTTCTTCATACAGTTCGTACAGCGTTCGTCCATCCCACAAGCCGCCACGAATCTTGAAGTCTTCGCTGTCGCAGTTGAGGGTGATGGTGTCAGGCGTGTAGGTTTGCAGCTTGGCGGCATCTGCCCCAGCCTTTTTGGCTTCTTCGATGATGCGCATGGCGGTTTCGAGTTTGCCATTGTGGTTGGCCGAAACCTCTGCAATCACGTACGGGGCGTGATCTGGCCCAATGGGGCGACCTGCAATTTGTATTTGTTTCACGGTTGGTTCCTTTGTTCATGGGCTTGCCATTCATGGGCAAGGAGGCCAAAGCAAATGAGTGTTTGGTATTGGTCGTTCATGCGCTTTTGATCGCGCAGCACTGCTTCGCGTTTGAAGCCCAATCGTTCATGGAATCGGATCGACGCTTGGTTCGTGTCAATGGCTTGGCCACACACTTTGTGCAGTTTCAATTGGCCGAATGCATGGTCAAGGGCTGATGCGCCAAGCTTGCTACCCGTGCCTTTTGCTGCGGCAGGGCGTGCATAAAAGCCCCAATCTGCAACTCCACCAGGCTCCACATTGCTGAACTGCACATAGCCAATCGGGCTGCCCTGCTCTTGCACGATGAGCAAACGCCGCGTGTTGTCATGCGCAACCCGCAAGAACCACTGGGTGTGTTCTGCCAGGCTGATTTCGTGTTGCGTGAACATGTAGCGGCGAACTTCGGGATGGTTGCGCCACGCCAGGACCATGGGCAAATCGTCCTCGGTCATGCTGCGAACCAGCAGGTTTTCAGTCATGCAGTCGCTCCATGAGCATCGCCGCAACGATGCGTTGCACGCCAAGACCGTCAGTCACTGCAGCTGCAGCCAAGGCCCAGCTTTTGAGTTGCACACTGGCTCCGCTTTGCATGTGCTTTTCAAATACTTGCGAGAGGGTTTGGTCGTTGCCCACGGCCAGTGCTGCGCCTGCTTTCTCTAAAGCTTGGGCACCCGGCAGTTGGTTGTCTGCAAGAACCAACAGCAATGTGGGCAAGCCCATGCAGCATCTCTCCCAAGATGTGCTGCCTGCCGCCCCAATGCACAAATCGCTGTCCGACATGAGTTGCCCCATTGCGTTCACACCCACCAACACTTGCGTTGGCCAAGGCATTCTTGAGGCTTGTTGTTGGACATCTGCCAAGCAGGGTGCGTGCGGCCCCATGACCACAGAGATGCGTAAATCTGCGGGCATGTGACAAGCGGTCAGCGCTTGCAGCACTTGGCCTGTGGCGTTGTCTTTGTCCACACCGCCCATGGTGATGAGCAAGTGCTTGAGCTGCGGCTGGACTCGTCTGGCCAGGCTTTGGCTGCGCAGTTGGGCAAACTCTGGGCGCAGCAGCGCGTATTGCGGGCCGATGTATGTGGTGGTTTGGGGCTTGAGCAGACCGTCATAGTCTTGGGCACTGCGGCCCAGGTTTTGGTCCAGCAGCACGTCGCAGTCGTGGGGGCGATCGGCCAGATCGTCTATGACCATGAGATTTAGGCAATGGGGGCGAAGGGCCTGTTCCCAGCGGTGGTCCAAAGCGTAATGGTCTACCACCAACCAATCAACGCCCTCGCCGCCCAATGCCTCGGCGGTTTGCTGTGCGTCGGTTGGCCAGTCGGTGCCCAGCCAAGTGGCATGGGCTGTGTCTGCGGGCATAGGGTTTGTGGTTGTCGCCAAACTGGGCAAGGCCACGGCATGGTGTCCGCGCTGGGCAATCATGTCCAGCAAATGTCCGGTGTGTGGGCGGCAGATGAAGCTGCAGCGTGCGCCCCGCGCGTGCAGGGCATCTGCCAGCGTGAGGCAACGCATGACGTGGCCTGTGCCGATTTGTATCGATGCGTCAACGCGGAAAAAAATGCGCATATCAAGCAACAAAAGGCTGC
>JBIKQY010000455.1:0-21287 GCA_044349465.1 Limnohabitans sp.
CCAGCTTGATCTTGCCCGTGCGCCCGATGGGCACGGTCACTGTCTCTGCTGCGCCCAAGGCCACGCCCCCTTGCGGCGCGATGATCTGGCCCTCGTTGCTCACGCGTGCGCCCAGCAAGGCCACATAGCCACCGGGGGCCACGCTGATGCGGCCTTTGTTGACCACCTCGCCCGTGCTGCCCTCGCGGCTGTAACGGCCGTTGCCCGCCATGAAGTCGGCATCCGATATGTTGAGGGTGGAGGCGGTGAAGGCGCTGGCGCTCACGCTGCCGTCGCTGCCCACCACAATGCCCTTGGGGTTGACCAGCACCACCTGCCCGTTGGCCTGCAGCTGACCCAATATTTGTGTGGGGTTGTCCGACAGCACGCGGTTGAGCAACACCGACTGGCTGCTGGGCTGCGCGATGTTGACTTTGGCGTTGGCACCGATGTCAAAGCTGTCCCAGTTGACCACCGCTTTGGCGGTGCTTTGGGTGATGGCCATTTGCTGGCCCGATTGGCTGATGGTGACCTGGCCTTGCGACACCCGCCCGCCCTGAGGAAGGGTTTGCGACCAAGCCAGGCTGACCGAGGCAAAACCCAAAGCCAGCACGCCCACATAACGCAGCACCGAGCCCAGATCCCAAGCGCCAGCACCTGAACCAACACCAGCACCCTGGCCTTTGGACTGACTGGAGGCGTGTTCGCCCGCGGCCACCAGGGCGCCAAGGCGTTTGGAAAAGACGGTTTTGTAGCAAAGAGCGTTCATGGCGGAAAACTTGCATTCACTCAACCCAACCGAAAACACGGAATGTGTTTTCTGCCAATTAAGATGATTTCTGTGTAAATTTTCCATTTGCATGGAGGTTTTGACACTACCCTATTGGGGTACCACTTACCACTTTTAACTATTTTTTTATTAATTTTCCATGAGTTGACAGTGATTGACGGAATTTGTGCCTTGACTTCGTCGATCAGACCCGGTCTTGGGTGGTGTTGATGGGGTTTTGGAGGACAAAAAAGGGCCCCAAACCCCGGTTGGCAGCCCTTTTTTGTCGCCCGATGGCGCGCATGACGGAGTTTGGTCACTTGCTTTTTGCAATCTTGCCACTCAATTTTAATTTTTGATAACTATTTTTGTAATATAAAATGTTGTAAAAAAAATTACCAAATATTATAAGAGCAGCATCCATTGGAAAATGATAAAAACATCAAGAAATCTGGACTTTTATCGTATAAAACATTTAAATTTTTAGAGAAACAATGATGTGTTTTCGGTTGGGCTGAATTGACGCTCGTATTCATCCGTGAGCGCTCTTTGCGACAAAACCGACTATTCCAAACGCCTGTGCACCCTGGTGGCCGTGGGCGAACACGCTAGCAGTCAATGCAAAGGCCAGGGTGCTGGTACAGCCATTGGCGCCTGGGATCTGGGCGTGGTGCTGTGCTGTATGGGCGTGCTGACTTTGGGCTTTGTCGCGGTCAGGCTGGCTTGGTCGCAAACCCTGCCCCGGGGCAGGCGGGTGGCGAAAGGCCAGGGCACGATCAGCCAGTCGGGCCAGCAAATGGGCATCAAACAAAGCACCGCCAAGGCGGTGGTCAACTGGGACAGCTTTGACACCAGTGGCGTGGAAGCCTGCGTGGTGCACCTGCTGGCCGATGGTGGCCAGATCAAGGTCAATGGTCGCATCACGGCCAACAGCTCTGGGCACAACGACCAAGGTCAGCTGCGCAAAGGGCGGCGACATCTTCATCGGGCGCGACGAAGACACCGGCGTGCTGGCCAAAAGACGGATGCGAGTGGCGCACAGCTGGAAAGTCAGCGGGGATTGGTGGAGACATCGGGTGACCACCTCATCACCACCAGCACCCGCGTGACCAGCGCTGCTGCGGGATCCGTTATTTTGGTGAGCAATTCAGGCCATGTGACGAGCAGCGGCAATGGTGCTGTCACGCTCTCAACAGACAGTATCGGCATCGAAATTTGGCTCAGGGCACCTTGCCCGCTTGTTGCGCCATATCGGCGGGGTAGCAAACTTCCAGCGACTGACCTTTGGGCTGCTCGCAAATGCAGCCTTCGAGTTTCATGGGCGAGCAGGTGCTGGGGCCCTTGGCTGGGAGGGCATAAAACAACTGCCCGGTGGCGGCACCCGTGCGCACAAAGCCCCCAAAACCGAGGAAAGACAAGCGGCTGGTGGGTTGGACATTTCGAATCATTTCAGGGGCAGGTGCTTGGACCGAGGTGTTGCCTGTGATGCCGGCATTGACGGTGACGGGTGACCATTGGTAGTTGGCCACCAGCCCGCCGTTGGCCCCATCGCTCAGGCCATAGACCACCTGTACCGGTTTGGATACGCCCATTTCTGGGCTGTCAAATTGGCCTTGTACCGTGTCAATGCTCAGCGTCTCCGTGCCCATCAGGCCCGTGATGGAGCCTGCCGTCACACGTGCTTCAGTTTTGCCGTCGTAGACCTTGTTGGCTGCAGATGTGCCCACAAACTGCAGCGGGGCCTTGTCTATCGTCAACTCGCCTTGCTGGTACGTGATGCTGTAGTTGCCCACGTCCTGTCCTGTGGCCAGCACGTTCGAGCCGTACACACCCGCGTTGCGCCCAGAGGCGAGGCCCGAGACCCGGATGTCGTCACCGGCTACAAAGCCCTCCAGCAAGGAAGCAGATTGCTGCTGAGTCTGACCGTTGTAAGTCACGCGCTCGGGCCGGGCGGTGACGCTGGCCGTTTTTGGGGTGATGGTCAAGGTGGCATTACCCAGCGTCACGTCGTAGTTGGCCGCATCTGCCCCCGTGACCGTCATGGCCGAGGTGTATTGGCCCACATGGCGTCCGCTGGGCAGGGCGCCAAAGCTCAGGGCGTCGCCCGCCACAAAGCCCGAGCCTTGCGTGCCGTTGAGGCTTTGGACCAGGCCGTTGTAGACCACAGTCAGGCCCAAGGCTGACAAACTGGCCGGGCGTCTGCTGATGTTCAGAGAGGCGTTGTTGTAGGTGATGTTGTAGTTGCCCGCATCAGCGCCTGTTGCGCTCAGGCTGGAGAGGTAGCTGCCCGCATTGCGGCCACTGGCCAGGCCTGTGGCCTGCACATCGTCACCGGCTACAAAGCCGGTGTAAGTCAGGCCCGTCTGCGACTGGACAGTGCCGTTGTAGACCGTGCTGCTGGTCTGCGCCGCGATGCTGGCGTTGGCCCGGTCCATGGTGCCGTTCTGATTGTTGACGTAGGTGATGGCGTAATTGCCGCTCACATCGGCGTTGCTGGCGTCCACCAGGCGCACCCCGGTCACCGTGACGGTTTTGCCCGAGCCCGCGTTCTTGTCGGTGAAGGCCTGCGTACCGCCAAAGCCGACCTTGTCGCCTGCGGCTGCGCCCACCAAGGTGCCCACGGTACCGCCGCCAGGCGCAGTGGTGTTGCCGTCGTAAGTCTTGCGGGCGGCCGATGCTGTGACCACCAGGGGGGCCGGGGTGATGCCGGCTGTGGAGCTGGCCTGGCCTGTGATGCTGTAGTTGCCAGAGTCAGCGCCGCCGAAGCTGCTGCTCAAAGTCACAGCTTTGTTGGTGCCTGCATGGCGCGTGTCAAACTGGCCTGTGGCCGTCACGCTCAGCTGGTCCCCGGCCACGATGCCGTTGAACACCGCGCCCGAGGTCTGCACGCTCGCCTGGGTGTTGCCGTCATAGACCTTGTCCAGGGCTTGCAAGCCGCTCACGGTGATCGCCTTGGGCGTGATGCTGCCCGTGCCCGAAAGTTGCGCACTGCCCAGCACGTAGTTGGCCTGGTCAGCGCCTTGCAGGGCCAGGCCGCTCAAGGTGAAGCCCTGAGGGCCTGTGTTTTTGTCGGTGAAGTTACCGCTGGCAAATTTGGCCTGCAGTGCGTCGCCGGACAGCGTGCCCGATGGCGACAGGGTGGCCGACACCAGGGTGTTGTTGCCGTCGTACACCTTGGTCACATCCGATGCATTCAAGCTCATTTGCAGGGGCGTGATGGTCAACACCCCGCCGTTGACTTCATGCCCATTGAACTGGTTGGTCACTGTCGAGCTGAGGCTGGCAAGCGCATAGGTGTGGTTGCCCGCATTCAGGTAGCCGCCGCTGGAGTAGGTTGGTGTACCGGCCAAGCCCGTGCCCAGTGTGATGGTGTTGCCGGTGTTGTCCGTGCCTTGCCAGTTGCTGCCGTTGGTGGAGTTCAGATTCAGGGTGTACAGGTTCGCGCCATTGCAGTTGGACTGGACGAGGCAGTATTGCGCTGTCACCGTGCCGCTGGCCGCCACACCGGCTTGGGGGGCCTTGCGCTGGCCATACGCGTCGTTTTGGCTGCTGATCGTGACCAGCAATTTGTCAGCCGGGATCACTTGCAAGTTGCCTGGCGTGACGCTCACACTGTAATTGCCGTTCAGCGCAGTGGGTGTGGTGCTCAGGCTGTATACGCCGCTCAAGCTGCCTACGCCCGGGAATTGGGCACCTGTGTAGTTGCGGTCGCCTGCGCCGGGTGCTCCGCCGGTCAAAGCGTTGGCTGCTGATTCGCCGTTGACCAGACCGGTGTAGCTGAAGCCTTGGTTAAAGGCCAGGTTGGCGTCTTGCGTGACAAACATCTTGGTGTCGTTCACTTTGATGTTGAGTGCGGCCGGGTTGATCTTGCCCACAGCGCCGCTGGTGCTGGAGGGCAGGCTGTAGTTGTTCAGGTCGGTGTTGGTTTGCGCTGCGTAATCGACCAACTGCAAACTGGCACTCACGGTTCCGGTGCCCGGGTTGGCAGACACGTTCTTGTCGGCATACACGGCAGCAGTTTGGGTGATGCTGGCCCCCTCGCCGCTGACCCAGCCACTGGTGGCAAAGTGCGCGTTGTTCACGGTGGCCGAGTCCAGGCCGTCATAGATTTTGGCCACGCTGCCTTGCAAGGCCACCGTGATGGGGGCTTTGTCAATGGTGCTGGTGGTGTTGCCTACCAGCGTCAGCGTGTAGTTGCCGCCGTTGTTGCCGTCCTGGAGCGTGGCGTTGTTGAACGTGATGCTCTTGGTGCCCGTGCCCGCATTCTTGTCGGTGAAAACCAGGTTGGCTGCAGTGACCGTGTCGCCGCTGACGAGTTGCGCCGACAGAGCGGCCAGGTCGGCGGCGCTGGTGCTGTAGTTCAGGCTGCCGTCATAGGTCTTGCTCACGGGGCCAGCGCTGAGGTTCAGGGCCTTGGGCGTGATGTTGGCCGTGGTGCTGGCCTGGGCTGTCACCGTGTAATTGCCCAAGTCCGTGCCGCCCAAGCTGTGGGTCAATGTGACCACTTTGTCTGTGCCCACGTTCTTGTCGCTGAAAGCCCCTGTGCTGGTCAGGCTCAGGTTGTCGCCAGCAACGCGACCATCCCACACCACTGCGCTGGTGGCCAACGTGGCTTGGGTGTTGCCGTCATAGGTTTTGGGTGCTGCAGTGATGCCGCTCAGACTCAAGGCCTTGGGGGTGATGTCGGCTTGATCGGTCATTGCACCCGTGGTGATCAACTGGTAATTGCGCCAGTCACCCGTGCCATTGTCCCGGCTCAAGGTGAGAACATCCTGCACCGTGACGGTCTTGTTGCTGGCCACACGCTTGTCAGCGAAACTGCCCAGACCGCTCACCGACAGGCTTTCTCCGCTCAGGGTGCCGCTCACACTGCCGCCGGTGATGCTGGCCACGGTCGTGCCGTCATAGACCTTGTCGGCGGCCGTGATGCTGGTGAGCATCACGTCCTTGGGGGTGATGTTGGCGGTGGTGGTCAGGGCACCAGTGGTGGTCAGGTTGTAGTTGCTCCAGTTGCCTGTGCCATTGGTTTTGGTCAGGGTTGAGACGTTGGCTACGGTGACCGTTTTGTTGATGTCCGCGTTTTTATCCGAGAACGTGCCTGCGCCGCTGATGGCCAAGGTCTCAGAGCCCACGCCTGTGCTGATGGCCCCAGAGGTGATGGTGGCGGTGTTGTTGCCGTCATAGACCTTGTGGGCAGCGGTGATGCTGCTCAGGCTCACATCCTTGCGGGTGATGTCGGCGGTGGTGGTCAGGGCACCAGTGGTGGTCAGGTTGTAGTTGTTCCAGTTGCCCGAGCCGTTGACCTTGGTCAGGGCCGAGACGTTGGCCACGGTGACGGTTTTGCCATTGGCGGCATTGGCGTCGGAGAACGTGCCTGAGCCACTGATGCCCAATGTCTCTGAGCCCACACCGGTGTTGATGGTCCCTGCCGTGATGCTGGCGGTGTTGTTGCCGTTGTAGACCTTGTGGGCTGCGGTGATGCCGTCCAGCGTCACATCCTTGCGGGTGATGTTGGCCTGGGTGTTCAGGGCACCTGTGTTCGTCAGGTTGTAGTTACTCCAGTTACCCGTGCCATTGGTCTTGGTCAAGGTCGTGACATCGGTCACGGTGACTGTCTTGTTGTTGGCCGCATTGGCATCGGAGAAGCTGCCGGAGCCACTGATGGCCAGGGTCTCAGAGCCCACACCGGTGCTGATGGCCCCAGAGGTGATGGTGGCGGTGTTGTTACCGTCATAGACCTTGTCGAGCGCGGTGATGCTGCTCAGGCTCACATCCTTGCGGGTGATGTTGGCCTGGGTGGTCATGCCACCGGTGGTGGTCAGGTTGTAGTTGCTCCAGTCGCCCGTGCCATTGGTCTTGGTCAGAGTCGAGACGTTGGCCACGGTGACGGTTTTGCCATCGGCGGCGTTGGCGTCCGAGAACGTGCCTGAGCCGCTGATGGCCAGGGTCTCTGAGCCCACGCCGGTGTTGATGGCCCCAGAAGTGATGCTGGCGGTGTTGTTGCTGTCATAGACCTTGTGGGCTGCGGTGATGCCGTCCAGCGTCACATCCTTGCGGGTGATGTCGGCGGTGGTGGTCAGGGCACCAGTGGTGGTCAGGTTGTAGTTGTTCCAGTTGCCCGAGCCGTTGACCTTGGTCAGAGTCGAGACGTTGGCCACGGTGACGGTTTTGCCATCGGCGGCGTTGGCGTCCGAGAACGTGCCTGAGCCGCTGATGGCCAGGGTCTCCGAGCCCACGCCGGTGCTGATGGCACCGGAGGTGATGGTGGCGGTGTTGTTACCGTCATAGACCTTGTGGGCAGCGGTGATGCTGCTCAGGCTCACATCCTTGCGGGTGATGTTGGCCTGGGTGGTCATTCCCCCGGTGGTGGTCAGGTTGTAGTTGCTCCAGTCGCCCGAGCCATTGGTTTTGGTCAGAGCCGTGACATCGGTGACGCTGACGGTTTTGCCATCGGCGGCGTTGGCGTCCGAGAACGTGCCTGCGCCGCTGATGGCCAGGGTCTCAGATCCCACGCCGGTGTTGATGGCGCCTGCTGAGATGGTGGCGGTGTTGTTGCCGTTATAGACCTTGTGGGCAGCGGTGATGCCGTCCAGCGTCACGCTCTTGCGGGTGATGGTGGCCTGCGTGGTCACAGGACCTGCGGTGGTCAGGTTGTAGTTGTTCCAGTTGCCTGTGCCATTGGTTTTGGTCAGGGTTGAGACGTTGGCCACGGTGACCGTTTTGTTGATGTCCGCGTTTTTATCCGAGAACGTGCCCGAGCCGCTGATGGCCAGGGTCTCAGAGCCCACACCGGTGCTGATGGCTCCAGTGCTGATGGTGGCGGTGTTGTTGCCGTCATAGACCTTGTCGAGCGCGGTGATGCTGCTCAGGCTCACATCCTTGCGGGTGATGTTGGCCTGGGTGGTCATGGCACCGGTGGTGGTCAGGTTGTAGTTGTTCCAGTTGCCCGAGCCATTGGCTTTGGTGAGGGCCGTGACATCGGTGACGCTGACGGTTTTGCCATCGGCGGCGTTGGCGTCCGAGAAGCTGCCCACACCGCTGACGCTGAGGCTTTCAGTGCCCACAGTGCCCGATACCACGCCGCTTGTGATGGCCGCTGCGTCGCTGCCGTTGTACACCTTGTTGGCAGCGGTGATGCTGCTCAGACTCACATTCTTGCGCGTGATGTTGGCGGTGGTGGTGATGGGGCCTGTGGTGGTCAGACGGTAATTGCTCCAGCTGCCCGAGCCATCGGTTTGGGTCAGTGTGGACGTCAGGGCGACGGTGACGACTTTGTTGTCGGCGGCGTTGGCATCCGAGAACGTGCCCTGGCCGCTGATGGCCAAGGTCTCAGAGCCCACACCGGTGCTGATGGCCCCAGAGGTGATGGTGGCGGTGTTGAAGCCGTCATAGACCTTGTTGTCCGCAGTGATGCTGCTCAAGCTCACGTCCTTGCGGGTGATGTTGGCCTGGGTGGTCATGGGGCCCGAGTTGGTCAGCTGGTAGTTGCTCCAGTCACCACCGTTGGCACCGTTCACACGGGTCAGCGCCGAGACATCGGCTACGGTGACGGTCTTGCCATTGCCCGCGTTTTTGTCCGAAAAGCTACCCAACCCAACACCGCTAACGCTGAGGGTTTCTGTGCCCACCGTGCCCGCGACCACGCCGGAAGCGATGGAGGCGGCATCGCTGCCGTCATAGGCCTTGTCGCTCGCCGTGATGCTGGTGAGCGTCACAGCCTGGCGGGTGATGTTGGCGGTGGTGCTCAAGCCACCGGTGGTGGTCAAGTTGTAGTTGCTCCAGCTGCCTGTGCCATTGGTTTTTGTCAGGGTCGAGACGTTGGCCACGGTGACCGTTTTGTTGTTGTCCGCGTTTTTATCCGAGAACGTGCCTGAGCCGCTGATGGCCAGGGTCTCAGAGCCCACGCCGGTGCTGATGGCCCCAGAGGTGATGGTGGCGGTGTTGTTGCCGTCATAGACTTTGTGGGCTGCAGTGATGCTGCTCAGCGTCACATCCTTGCGGGTGATGTTGGCGGTGGTGGTCAGGGAACCTGTGGTGGTCAGGTTGTAGTTGTTCCAGTCGCCTGTGCCATTGGCTTTGTTGAGGGCGGATACGTTGGCCACGGTGACGGTTTTGCCATTGGCGGCATTGGCGTCCGAGAAGATGCCTGAGCCGCTGATGGCCAGGGTCTCAGAGCCCACGCCGGTGCTGATGGCCCCCGAGGTGATGTTGGCGGTGTTGTTGCCGTCATAGGCCTTGTGGGCAGCGGTGATGCTGCTCAGGCTCACGTCTTTGGGTGTGATGTTGGCGCTGGCGCTGGCGGTGGTGAAGGCCAGGGCATAGTTGCCTGCATCGGTGCCGCTCAGGCCGATCTGGGTGATGCTCACCCCTTTGCCATTGGCCGCATTTTTATCTACGAAGTGTGCGGTTTGCGTAAAACCCAGGTTGTCACCCGACACCATGTCGCTGGAGCTGCCGCTCACGCTGGCGTTGGTCAAGCCGTCGTACACCTTGTGGCTGGCGGTGTAGCTGACAGTCAGGCTCTTGGCGGAGATGTTGGCGGTGCTGGTGGCGCTGGTGTTTTGCAGGCTGTAATTGCCCGCATCGGCACCCCCTAAGGCAATGCCATTGACGGTGACGGTCTTGCTGGTGCCCACGTCTTTGTTGGCGAATGTGGCGCTGCTGTGGCTAAGGCTGACGGTGTCGCCGCTGATGATGTCGGCAGAGCTGCCAGTGACGCTGGCGAGGGTGTTGCCGTTGTAGGTTTTGTTGTCGGCGCTGTAGCTGGCCGTCAGATTTTTGGCCCAGATGGTGCTGGTGGTGTTGTCCACATAGCTGACCGTGTAGTTGCCACCGCTGTTGCCATCCCCCACGGTCACACCCGACAAGCTCACCACTTTGTTGCCCGTGCCCGCATTTTTGTTGTCAAAGACGAAGGTGCCGCCGCTCAGGCTGTCGGAGCCAAACAGTTGGGTGCCGTTGGTGGCCACAGCGGTGCCCGACGCGCTGGTGCTGCGGTCGTAGGTCTTGACCACATTGGCGCTGGTCAACACCAAGGACGCGCGCGTGATGCTGCCATTGCTGCCTGTCAGGCTGTTGCTCATGCCGCTCAGGTGGTAATTGCCAGCATCGTCGCCGCCGAGTGTGATGTTGGAGATGGTGTAGTTGAGGCCGGTGCCCACATTCTTTTGCGAAAAAGCGCCTGTACCGTTGATGGACAATTTGTCACCGGTCACTTCGCCTGTCAGTCCCACGACCACGTTGCTCATGGCGGTGGTGCCGTCATACACCTTGCTCACGCCCGTGGCGTTGGGGGTCACGGCCTTGGTGTTGACGCTCAGGTTTCCAACAAACACTGGCGCGCCGACAAAATTGCCACCTGTCACAGTGGGGCTCAGGTCCTTGATGGCGTAGTTGCCGACCACGGTTTGACCGGTGCTGCTGGTGCTAGCCAGTGTGTTGCCTGCATACGGCTTGAGCACTGCGCGCACCGTGGTGCCTAAGCCATCGCTGAAGGTGTAATCGTTGTCTGTGCCTGTGCGATTAAGCGTGATGATGGTGGTGTTGTCCGTTTTCAGGTACTTCGCCGTGGTCACGTAGGTGGGGGCCGTGCCATAGGTGACGCTCTGGTTGGTGGTGCTGATCAGCAGCTGGTCGGCGGGCACGATGGTGAGTGTGCCGTTGGTGTAAGCGATTTCATAGTTGTTCGATGACAAACCTTTGGGTGTCAATGCACCCGTATAAACACCTGCAGCACCATTACCAGCATCGTTGCGTTCGACCAGCAAGGTGCCGCCGAGCACGCTGCTGGTTTCACCGCCGACCAAGCCTGCATGCTGCACGCCTGCAAAGTTGACGTTGTCGGCCAAACCTACAAACCGTGCATCGTCATTGGCCTTCACGGTCAAGGCCGCTTTGTTGATCACACTGTTGGTGTTGTCCACATAATTGATCGTGTAGTTGGCCGTCATGTCCGCGTTGCTCGCGTCCTTGATCGTCACACCCGAGGCCCTCACCTCCTTGTTCGTGCCTGCATTGGCGTTCAAAAAGGCCTGCGTGCCTGCGCTGTTGACCACGTCGCCAGCACCTGCACCGGCCAGTGTGCCCACGGTGCCGATGCCACTGGCGCTCAAGGTGGCGTCGTAGGTTTTGGTGACCGCGTTGGCGGTCACTGTCAAGTTGGCTTTGTCAATCACCAAGTTGGCGTTGTTGACGGTGATGTTGTAGTTGGTGGCATCCTGGCCGCTGACCACCAAGCCGGAGCCGTAGGTGCCTGCATTCTTCCCGCTGGCTTGACCCGCGACGGTGATGGTGTCACCGGCCACAAAGCCGCTGCGGGTTTCCGCGCTCTGGTTTTGCACAGCACCGTTGTAGGTGACCTGTGTGGACGTGGCACTGACTGTGGCCGATTTGGGTGTGATGCTGGCGGTGGTGCTTGTCTGTGTGCTGACCGTGTAATTGCCCAGATCTGCGCCCCCCAAAACATGGCTCAGGCTGACGTTCTTGAGCTGGCCTACGTTTTTGTCGGAAAACTCGCCGGTGCTTTGTACCGTCAAGGCATCGCCCGTGATTTTTCCATCAAAGACGGCACCCACTGTGGATGCTGTGGCCGCCGTGCCACCGTCGTAGACTTTGTTGACAGCCGTGATGCCGCTCAGCGTGATGGCCTTGGGGGCAATGCTGGCGGTGGTGCTCAGCGCGCCCGACTGGTTCAAGTTGTAGTTGCTCCAGACGCCCGTGCCATCGGTGCGGGTCAAAGCCGTGACATCGGCCACGGTCACTGTTTTGTTGTCGCCTGCATTTTTGTTGTTGAAAGTGCCCGCGCCGCTGACCGCCAGGGTTTCAGTGCCCACGCCGGTCGTGATCACACCGGCGGTGATCGTGGCGTTCACGTTGCCGTCGTAGGTCTTGTTGGACGCGGTGAGGCTCGCAATCGTCACATTTTTGGGTGTGATGTTGGCGCTGGTGGTGAATGCGCCCGTGGTGCTCATCTGGTAGTTGTTCCAACTGCCTGTGCCATTGACTGGGGTCAAAGTGCTCACGTCGGCCACGGACACCACCTTGGCCGTGCCCACGTTTTTATTCGCAAAGCTGCCTGCTGCTGTGCCACTCAAGCTGAGTGTTTCGCCGTTCACTGTGCCGCTGAAAGATGCGCCCGTGATGTCAGCCGTGACGAGGCCGTCATAGACCTTGTGACCAGCGGTGAGGTTGCTCAGACTGACCGATTGGGGGGTGATTTTGGCGCTGGCTGTGGCGCTGGTGTTTTGCAGGCTGTAGTTGAGTGCGTCTGTGCCGCTCAGGCTCAGGCCTGAAACGCTCACCGTTTTGGTGACCACCTGGCCTGCACCATCGCGGGCCACGTTGGCATCGGCAAAGCTGGCGGTGGTATGGCCAATGACCACGTTGTCGCTGCCGATGATGTCGGCGCTGGTGGTGCCACTCACGGTGGCCTGCGAGGTGGCGTTGTAAGCTTTGTCCGCGGCTGTGGCGGTCGCCGTCAAGGCTTTGGGCGTCACGCTCACGCTGGAGCCGGTGGTTGTCAATGGGTTGTAGTTGCTGGTCAGACCACCGTTGGTGCTGCTGCCCAGGCTCAGGCCCGTGACGCTGTTCAGGGCTTGACTGGTCTGAACATTCTTGCTGGCCAGGTTGGTGGCATGGCCAGAACCCGTGACCGTGAAGGTCTGCCCGGCCACACCCGAAGCGGTGAGGTACTGGCCTGCGAAGGTGGTGGTTGCATCGTAGACGCGGGTGCCTGAGAGGGTCAGGTTGGCTTTGTCGATGCTCAGGCCACCGTGGGTGTAGCCAATGTTGTAGTTGCTGAGCAAGGTGCCGCCTGTGCCCGTCAGACTCAGACTGTCGTTGTAGCTGCCTGCGTTGGTGCCCGCTGCATAACCACTGATGCTGAAGCCGTCGCCGCTTTGGGTGCCCACGATGGTGGCGCCCGAGTTGGTTTGGGCACTGCCGTTGTAGGTGACGGTATTGTTCACACCCGTCACGGTCAGGTTGGCTTTGCCAATGGTCAGGCCACCGTGGGTGTAGCTGATGCTGTAGTTGCTGAGCAAGGTGCTGCCAACGGCAGCGACACTCAGGCTGTCGGCATAGGCAGTGGTGCTGGCGTTGGTGCCGGTGCCGTAACCGCTGATGGTGAAGCCGTCGCCGCTTTGGGTGCCCACGATGGTGGCACCCGTGTTGGTTTGGGCGGCGCCGTTGTAGGTGACGGTGTTGTTCGCACCGGTCACGGTCAGGCTGCGGGGTGTCACGTTCACCGAGGTGCTGGCCGTGGTCCAGTTGTAGTTGCTGGCCAAGGCACCGTTCACCCCCACCAAGTTCAAAGAACCCAGGCCTTGCAGGGTTTGCGCGCTTTGCACGTTCTGGCTGGTCAGCGTGCCCGAGCCTGTGGCGGTGAAGGTCTCACCGTTGACACCCGCGATGCTGGTGAAGCTGCTGCCTGCAAATGCAGTGCCAGCGTCATAGATCTTGCTGCCCGTGGCCGTCAGGTTGGCCTTGCCAATGGTCAGGCTACCGTGGGTGTAGGCGATGCTGTAGTTGCTGAGCAAGGTGCTGCCTGTGCCCGTCAGGGTCAGGCTGTCGGCATAGGCCGTGGTGCTGGCGTTGGTGCCGGTGCCGTAACCGCTGATGGTGAAGCTGTCGCTGCCCTGGTTGCCCGAGATGCTGGCCCCCGTGTTGGTTTGGGCGCTGCCGTTGTAGGTGACGGTGTTGGTCGCACCAGTCACGGTCAGGCTGCGGGGTGTCACGCTCGCCGAGGTGCTGGCCGTAGTCCAGTTGTAGTTGCTGGCCAAGGCACCGCTCACTCCCACCAGGCTCAAGTCGCCCAGGCCTTGCAGGGTTTGTGCGCTTTGCACATTGGGGCTGGCCAGGGTGCCCGAACCTGTGGCGGTGAAGGTCTCACCGTTGACACCCGCGATGCTGGTGAAGTTGCTGCCTGCAAATGCGGTACCAGCGTCATAGACCTTGCTGCCCGTGGCCGTCAGGTTGGCCTTGCCAATGGTCAAGCCACCTTGGGTGTAGTTGACGTTGTAGTTGCTGAGCAAGGTGCTGCCAGCAGCAGCGACACTCAGGTTGTCGGCATAGGCCGTGGTGCTGGCGTTGGTGCCTGCACCATAGCCGCTGATGGTGAAGTCGTCGCTGCCTTGTTTGCCTGCAATCGTGGCCCCCGTGTTGACTTGGGCGCTGCCGCTGTAGGTGACGGTGTTGTTTGAACCGGTCACCGTCAGGTTGGCCTTGCCAATGGTCAGGCCACCGTGGGTGTAGCTGATGCTGTAGTTGCTGAGCAAGGTGCTGCCAGCGGCAGCGACACTCAGGCTGTCGGCATAGGCCGTGGTGCTGGCGTTGGTGCCGGTGCCGTAACCGCTGACGGTGAAGCTGTCGCTGCCTTGCGTGCCCACGATGGTGGCACCCGTGTTGGTTTGGGCAGCGCCGTTGTAGGTGACGGTGTTGTTCGCACCGGTCACGGTCAGGCTGCGTGGTGTCACGCTCACCGAGGTGCTGGCCGTGGTCCAGTTGTAGTTGCTGGCCAAGGCACCGCTCACTCCCACCAGGCTCAAAGAACCCAGGCCTTGCAGGGTTTGCGCGCTTTGCACATTGGGGCTGGCCAGCGTGCCCGAGCCTGTGGCGGTGAAGGTCTCACCGTTGACACCCGCGATGCTGGTGAAGTTGCTGCCTGCAAATGCAGTGCCAGCGTCATAGACCTTGCTGCCCGTGGCCGTCAGGTTGGCCTTGTCAATCACCAAATTAGCGTTGCTCACGGTGACGCTGTAGTTGCCCGCATCTGCACCGCTGACTGCGAGGCTGGAGGCGTAGGTCCCCGCATTCTTGCCGCTGGACAGACCGGTGACGGTGATCGCGTCGCCGGCTATGAAGCCATTGCGGGTTTCAGTCAGCTGGTTTTGCGTGCTGGCGTTGTAGGTCAGGTTGGTGGCCGTGGCGCTGACACTGGCTGCTTTGGGCGTCACGCTCACGCTCGATGCGGTGGTGCTCAGGGCGTTGTAGTTGTCACTCAAACCGCCGTTGGTGCTGGTGCCCAAAGCCAGGCCGGTAACGCTGCTCAGCAGCTGCCCGGTTTGCACGTTCTTGCTGGACAGGTTGCTGGCATCACCCGTTCCAGTGACGGTGAATGTCTCGCCTGCAGCGCCCGTGGCTGTCAAATACTGCCCGGCAAAAGTCTTGGCAGCGTCGTACTCGCGTGTGCCCGACAAGACCAAGTTGGCCTTGTTCACGGTCAAGGTGCCGTTCGTGTAGGCCAAGGTATAGCCCAGATCGCTGGTTCCGGTGCCCGTCAGGGTGTAGGTGCCCGCATTTTTGGCGCCTTGTGATGTGCCCGTGGTGGTCGTATTCACCATGGCGTTGGTGTCACCGTTCACAAAGCCTGTATACGTCAGGCCGTTGTTGCCGCTATAGGCTTGGCCATCGTAAGACTTGCTGGCGTTGGTGAAGGTTGCACTCAAGATGGGTGATTCGCGGTAGATCGCAAAAAGGCCCGAGCCCAAAGGTGCCGTTGTGGTGTTGTAGTTGGTGGTGACCTCGTCGCTGTTGTAGCGGCTGTTGCCTGCCAGAACACCCAGGCCTGTGCTGCCCGCCACCGATCCGGTTTGGATGGTGATGCGCGCACCCGAACCTGCCGTCAAAGCGCCACTGCCCGACAGCGTGACGTTGCCGCCTGTGGCGGTGCCCGCAGCGGTGGATTTTCCGGCTCCCAGCAAGACCGCTGAACTGCTGGTGTTCGTGGTGCTGATGGCTTGCGTTACCGACAGATTGGCATCGGAGACCAAATTGACCGTGCCGCCCGTCAGGTTGATCGCATTGGCAACGGTCAGATTGTTGGCCGCACCGGTGATGCTGGCAGACACATTGCCTGCCCCTGAAATGGTGTTGGCCACGGTGGTGCTGGCCGCGCGCACATAGCTCAAGTTGGCGTTGTTGCTCAGCGTGACATGGCCAGCACCCAAGGTGCCCGTGGTGCCAGCATTGCCCACTTGCAGGGTGCCGCCACTGATGGTGGTCGTGCCTGCATACGTGTTGTCGGCCGTCAGCGTTGTGGTGCCTGCACCGGTTTGAGACACGGTTCCCGTGCCGCTGATGGCGTTGCTCACCAGCAATGCGTCAGATCGATTGAAGATCAAATGGCCATTGTCAATGACCGCCCCCGTGCCCAGGGTGCCTGTGGTGCCACCGTTGCCCACTTGCAAGGTGCCTGCGCTGATGGTGGTGGTGCCCGAGTAGCTGTTGGCACCGGTCAAGATGGATGTGCCTGTGCCCAACTGCGTCAAGGTGCCTGTGCCACTGATGGCATTGGCCACGGTCATCGCGTTGCTTCGGTTGAAAACCAGAGAAGCGTTGTTGGTGACGGCACCCGTGCCCAAAGTGCCTGTGGTGCCACCGCTACCAATTTGCAAGGTGCCTGCGCTGATGGTGGTGGTGCCTGAATAAGTGTTGGTGCCCGTCAGGATTTGCGTGCCTGAACCGATTTTGGTCAGGCCTGCGGTGCCACCGGTTGGCGTGATGGCTCCGCTAAAAGTTGCAGTTCCTGCTGTGGAGTTATAGGTGCCTGCTGCTGTGCCATTAACCCCCACCGTGATGCTGCCGGAGGTGCTCCATCCCGTGGACACAGTACCGGCTCCAGTCAGCGCATCGACCCGGATATTGCCCTCTGAGCCCGCAAAGGTGGCACCTGCCGCCACATTCAAGCTGGACAGGTTATTCGTCCATTGACCGTGGTTGGTGGCGCTGCCCGTCATGGTGCCCTGTCTGACATCAATCAAAGAACCGGCCAGCATGTTGAACTGAGTGGCGGTGCGGTTCCAGATCAAGCCACCCGCGCCCGTTTTGGTGATCGTCCCCGCACCCGTAAAAACCGAGCCTCGGTTGTTGAGTGTGACGCCGGCCGGCGAATTGAAGTCCAACACGGCGCCCGCAGCAATGTTGAACTGGCTGGACCAGTATTGGCTTTCTGTTGTTCCACTGGTGGCGGTTGTGCCCAAAGAAAGCGTGCCCGCGTTGACGTGGGTTTGGCCTGTGTAGCCATTGTTGTTGGTCAACAAAACGGTGCCTGTGCCCGCTTGCGTGAGCGTGCCAGAGCCATTGATATAGTTTGAAACAGTGACGTTGTTAGAACGGTTAAACACCAAGGCGCTGTTGGTTGTCACCGACCCCGTGCCCAGCGTTCCTGTGGTGCCGCCATTGCCCACTTGCAAGGTGCCCGCCGTGATGGTGGTGGCGCCGCTGTAGGTGTTATTGCCCAGCAATAAGCCGGTACCTCCCGCACCATTTTGCGTCACTGTGCCTGTACCACTGATGGTGCTGGCCACTGTGGACGTGCCCGATGTGTTGGTGAACGACAAATTGGAGGTGCTGTCGGTCAGCGTGACCGTGCTGCCTGCAGCGCCCAAAGAGCCGCCTGTGCCGATGGCCAATGTCCTGCCCGCATTCACGGTGGTCGCCCCGGCAAAGGCACTGCTGTTGCCCGTCAGGGTGACCACTCCAGCGCCGGCCTGAACCAGGCTGCCAGCGCCAGTGATGACCGAGGCATTGGTATAGGCCTCTGCACGGTTGAAGGTCAGTTTGGAGCCCGACGCAATGCTCACGTTCGTGGCTTCCAGGGTGGCCGTTGCAGCCGCGGTGGCTGCGCTGCCGTCACCGACTTGCACGTTTCCTGCATTGATGTTGAAGGCCGTTGCAGCCACCCGGTCTCTGATCAGCAGATGGCCACCCCCGGACACGTTGACCGTTCCACCATTTTGCAAGCCAAAACCACCTTGAGAATTTTGGGTGAATGCCAAGGCAGCAAAGCTGCCATCCAAAAGTGCAGTGCCACTGGTGGCACTTGTCAGGTTCATATTGACGGTGGCATTGTTGGCATTGAACATGCCGGTGATGGTGTTGGTGGTACCACCACTGGTGCTGAACGTGTTGGTGGTCCCCGATGCGCCAATGGGGTTGCCGCCCAGATGCATGGTGCCCCCACCCAAGCCACCTGTGAAATTGAAGGCCGTATTTTTCCACCAGCCATTGCCAGCGTTGCTGAGGGCAAATGTCGAAGCGTTTTCTACATTAACGCTGGCAGGGTTGAGCTGGGTATAAGTGGCGCCGGGTTCAAGCGTCAAGCTGCCGCCCTTCACCGTGTAGGCGTTGGACACGTTGCTTGCCACTGCTGGGGTGGCAATCCACGAACCCAGCGTGAGCGAACCCGTGCCCGCTTTGGTGAAGTTGGCGGCGTTGATGGCGCCGCTGTAGGTGCTGGTGCCGCTTTGCGTGTAGGTCACGCTGGCATTTTTGTGGGTGGTGTCGCCAATCGCACCTGCACCCGTGATCGTGCCGCTGGTCGATGTCAGGTTGATGTTGGCGCCCGTGCCCGTCGCGCCGGTCACTTTGATCGCGGCCGCATTGACCACATTGCCATTGGAGGTGATGTTGACCGTGGCAGCCGTGCCCGAGCTGGTGATCGAGCCCGCACTGGTCACATTGACGCCGGTGTTTGTGGTGGTGCCCACATTGCCCAGAAGGTTGACATTGCCTGTTGCGGTGATGCTGCTGGCAATGTTGACGGCATTGGTGGCGCTGCCAGAGCTGGTGCCCGCAGTGAGTGCGCCGGTGGTCCAGTTGATGGTGCCGGTCGTGTTGTCCACAGACACGTTGGTGCCCGACAGCGCCGCTGTCGTCGAGATGAGCCCGCCAGTGCTTTGCAAGAGAAGACCGGCACCGCTGGAGATCGCGGTGGAGGCGGTCAAGGTGTTCCCAGACTGCAGGTACACATTGCCCGTGGACGCCGCCGTGGTCACTGCCGCACTGGTGGTCATGGCTCCCGATGTGGTGCTGCCAATCTTGGTGGTGCCCGCCGTGATGCGGTTGAGTTCGGCGTTGGAAACACCCAAAGTCAAAGGAGTGCCTGTTAATACATCGGCACCACCCACGTTGATGAGGGTGCCGGCCGTTCTGTTCTGCAAAGTCACGGTGCCCGTGCCCGCGTTGATACTACCCGTGGGGCCAATGTACACACTGTCAGCCGAGACCGTCACCGGTGCGTTGGCGGTGCTGGTGTTGATCGATGACCCATTCACCAGCGCCAATGCTTCGCCAGAACCACCACCATTTGCTGCAACGATCGTGACACCACCATTGCCCGTTGCAGAAACAGTCCCCTTGGCGTTGATATAAACACCTATACGATAAAGTGCTGTAGACGCTGTTGAACCTGTACCGTCGAGCAAAATGGCCGATGAGCTGTTGCTGGAAATCAGTTGAGTTGAGTAGGTCGGTGTTCCATACTGGCTGATTTCGATACCGTACGCTCCGTCATTGCCCGTGGAAGCCGATAAGCCATACATGGCAATTTGACCGGAGCCAGCGTTGATGACATTGTTGCCCGAGGCGTCGCGCAAACGAATGCCGTTGGAACGGAAGTCATAAAGCGTTGAACCGCTGGTGCTTTTGCCGCGCAAGGTGATGTTGCCACCGTTCGACAAAAGGCTCGCACCGTCCAACAAAACACCATTCGGGTTGGTTGAGTTGCCGGTTGCGTAACTGGCTGCAGAACCTGCACTGCCGCCGCCCAGTGAAATGTTGCCACCGTTGCTGGTGATGCCCGAGCCGGTGTTCATCACGATGGCACCTGCGTCATTGGCATTCAAGTCGCTGTTGAGCAGCACGTTGAGCTTGCCCGAAGTGCCGGTGATCGTGGTGTTGGCCGCCACGGTGATGTCCCCGTAAGCCAGCAAGCTCAAGGTGGCATCCGTGCCCGCCGTTTTGGTGACGGCACCGTTGACGGCAATGTTGACGCCACTGAGCACCGACAGGCTGCTACCCGTGTTGCCCATGTTTCCCATGTTGAGGGCGTTGATGGCCACGTTACCGGTTGCGGTAGCGTCGCTGCGCCCCACTATGACGGTACCGGCAGTGATTCGAGCCAATTCAGCCGATGAGATGCCCAGCTTGAGCGTTGCGGTGGTCACGTCTGCCGATGTGCCCCCCACATCCAGCAAAGTCCCTGCTGTGCGGTTTTGCACGGTCACCGTCCCTGAGCCTGCGCTCAGCGTGCTGGTGCTTTCCATGCCGAGGCTGTCTGTGGTGAGCGTGACGGCAGCATTGCCGCTGCTTGCCACCGAGCCCGAGCTGCCCAGGTAAATGCCGGACCCCGTGGCCGAGTTGGCCACACGGCTGCCGGTGATTTGGATGCTGCCGGTTTGTGACTTGACCGATCCACTGCTGGTGATTTCTACGCCATGGTTGTCGTTGCCGGTGGAGCTGGCACCCACGCCCACCACACTGACGCTGCCTGATCCTGTGCCCTCGACCGTGGCCGACTGCTGAATCATCACACCGCTGTTGGTTCCATACGCGCCAGAGCCACCGCCTGTTCCGTTCAGGCTGATCGCCCCAGGGCTGGTGATTTTGACGGAGCCTCCCGAGAGCCAGACGCCGAAGTTGTAAAGAGCCCCGTTGCCGCCGGTGCCAGTCAATGAAACGGTGCCGCCGCTGGAGCCCGTGATGGTGGTGCCGTTGGTCAATCCCACACCCACGTTGGTACTGGATACGTTCGCGTTGCCACCGATTCCGTTGATTTGAATGTTGCCAGAGCCGGAGGTTGACAGCACTGCCCCAGACAAATCAACGCCACGCATGTCGCTCACATTGGCAAATGTGGTGTTGCCTCGGCCTTTGATGCTGATGTTGCCCCCAGCGGCTGATAGGGTGCCGCCAGTGATGGCCACGCCCGTATAGCGTGTGCTCGCGTTGTAGCCATACGAATAACCGGTGCCATTGCCAGCTGAGCCGCCTCCCAAGGTGATGTTGCCGCCATTGCTGGTGATGCCCGAGCCGGTGTTCATGACGATGGCACCTGCGCTGTTGGCATCAAAGTCGCTGTTGAGCGTCACGTTGAGGTTGCCCGATGTCGACGTGATGGTGGTGTTGGCCGCTACCACGATGTTGTTGTGCGCCCGCAGTGTCAGGCTTGCAAAGCTGCCACTGGTTTTGGCAATGCTGGTGTTGACGTTGATGTTGCCCGCATCGCTGCCACTGGCGCTGGTGGTGATGGTGACGCTGGTGCCGTCGTTCAAACTGGCCTGGATATCGCTTGCGCGCACGAACGAGGTGGCACCGGCTGTGTAGGCGTAGCTGCCGCCCGTGACGTTGGGGTCGGTGTAGGTCGTTCCGCTCGTGGTGGTTCCGATGGTGATGTCGGAGGGGTCCAGCAACCACTCAGCCGCTTTGACGCGCGTCCCTGTGGTCACCAGGTGGTCGCCCGATGTCTCCACAAATCCCCGCTGGCTCTCCAGCTTGGCACCGCTGGCATCGGTGGACTTGGCCAACACACCGGTTTCTTCATCGCGCCCAATGAAGATGTCCCCGCCTTTGCGCAGCTGGCCCTGGTCGTCTTGGCCCGAGCTGTTGGCCGTGATGCTGCCGTCCACCTTGATCTGCCCGCCATCGGCCAGCAGATGCACCGCACCGGCTTGCGCGCCGCTGGTGTCGATGTGGCCCGAATGCAAAACGCTGGCCACCGCCTGGCCCAAGGCTGCGGCTTGCATGTAAACCTGACCGCCCT
>JBIKQY010000451.1:0-21285 GCA_044349465.1 Limnohabitans sp.
GCTGGAATGGCTTGTTCGCACCCGCCAAAACGCCTGCACACATCGTCAATGCCTTGTACAACGCCACCATCAAGGCACTGCAGACTCAAGACATCAAAGACAAAATGGAGGCACAAGGTGCTGAACCCGTTGGCAGCACGCCCGACGAGTTCAAAGCCTTTGTCAAAGCTGAAATTGACAAGTGGGAACAGGTGATCATCAAGTCGGGCGCGAAGATGGACTGAAGCTTGGCGCCCTTGGACTGCCCGGCAGCCTCCATGAGGCTGTACCTCGAAGACTGGGTCGTTCGGCCAAGCTGGAGATGCCTGCAGGAGTTGAAAGGCAGAGGGTTAATTCACCCTCATGCGTGTCTCATCAGGATGTGGATCTGTCTTGGCAGCGGGAGTGTCAACCAAAACCGCCCGAAGGTCTTCGCGTGAAAACGCGTGCTTGCCAAACTTGGGTCAATTGTGTTCACGCCGACCCAATGTTGATCACCGGGGAGGGGGGCTGCGTCAACAAGATCCGGTGGGTGTGTTGTCCTTGTCAGGTCATCAAACAGTGTTAGCGCAGGTGTTTCAGAGTTGCTTCTACCAAAGACTGTGTAGAGTCAATGAAGCGCAGTGGGTCTGTTTCCAGTTCATGCGTCATGCCCAGCGGTGTTTCTGTACATCCCAGAATCACGGCATCAGCACCTCTGTCAAAAAGCCGATAAGCGGCCTTGCGCAATAGAGCGCCTCCTGCCTCTAAATCCCCGGCTTTGACGAAAGCAATGCCAGGAGATATCAGGTCACGAAAATCTTCGATCACCGGTGTCATGGGCTGGAGATTCAGTGCCGTCAGTCGCTGGGTGTAAATACCCATGCGTGCGGTACCTTCGGTTGAAAGTACACCGATCGAACGTGCCTGTGGATTGCGCGCTAGAACTTGCTGGGCACTGCTGTCCACGATGTGCAGAAAAGGCATTTGGGCTCTTTCGGCCAAGTCTGGATACCAGCAATGAGCACTGTTACATGGCATGGCAATGACTTGCACGCCCGCAGCATTCAGGAAGTCCACGGCTGCGAGCAGTTGTGGAAGTGGACTTGGACCTTCACCTAAAACGGATGCAGTTCGATCAGGCGTGGTGCAGTCACCAAACAAGAGTGTGGGTATGTGTTGCTGGTCCGTCTGGGCTTGGGTGGACAACGTCATTTTTTTAAGAAAGTCTGAAGTGGCCAAAGGGCCCATACCACCGATAACGCCCAGCCAACCAGCAGGCAATTTGGGTACAGAATGCAAAGTTGTCATAAGCTGGTGCTGTCAGTTACGTTGGCTGTGGTTCTTATGTACTGGCTGATTGTGGCGAGGCCAAATCATCTGCCGGTGATTCACCTCCTGTGACAAGCACTGATGCAGCGCAGTTGCCGTAAACGATGGCCAAGGTTCTGAAGGAATCTACAAAAGGGTCGGCGGCAATGAACAACGCCAATGCAGCTTCGAATGGAAGTTTGAGGGGTATACACACCATGGAGACCAGCGAAATGGTCAAAACGCTGGTGGTGCCTGTTGATGCCAAAGCCGCTAAAACTGAAGCAAAGACAATGAAGATGTAATCAGTGACGCCCAACTCAGTACCGTACATTTGCGCAACAAAGATCGTGCAGATGGCGAAGTAAAAGGCAGGACCAAAGCGAAACATCGTGACGCCCAAGGGCATGACCAGCTCAGTGCCGTTCAAGGGTGTTTTGAGATTGCGGGTCAGGGCATCGATCGCCGATGGAATGCATGTGACGCTAGATCGGGTTGTCACGGCTAACAAGGCGGGTTCACTCAATGCACGAATCACGCGTCCAAAACCAACTTTCAACTTGAGAGAAATGATCAAAGTCGCGGCAAGAAACAGCACCACTGAGGCCGCAATTTGAGTGATGACAAAGTCCTGCATGGCCAGCAAATAGTCCACACCTGATTTAGCGACTTCTGAGGACACGATCGCAAAGACGGCAAAGGGCAGCGGATAGATGAACCAACGCATCAAAGTTTGGCATGAGCGATAAATGAAGTCCAAGCCTGAAGCAAAATCTTCCTTAGCTGAAGCGGTAGAACCCGCTGCAATTCCGAAAATAATGCTGAAAATCAGCACTTTTAGGGTATCGCCCAAAGTGAGTGCTTCAAAGATATTGGAAGGGATGTACTTGACGGCAACCTGGATGCCGGAGGCTTTGCTGTCAGTCAGTTCTGGCGTTTCCGAAAGTGAAATTTCCAGATTGGCCGCCACAGCCGACTTGCTTGATCGAACAACTTCTCCCAGAGTTGATCTGGATTCCCCAGTTGGCAAGGATCCAGGTTTCATGACCAAGGCCAAAGCCAAGCCGAGACAAGCAGTTGAAACCAACCCCACTGTGTAAAACAAGGCTATGCGGCCCATGTACTGACGCGCAGCGTCCGACTTGACGAGTTTCGCTAAGCTGCTGATGATGGCGGACAACAAAAAAGGCAGCACCACAATCTTCAACATGCTCAAGTAGATGTCGCCCACGGGTTGCAAAGATAGCGCCCAGTCAGGACTTGTTAATCCAAATACCAGTGAAGCCAGAACGGAGCCAAGAATCAGCCAAGGACTGCGAAGTAATGCAAGAAACCCGTGCCAAGGGGTATGTTTGTGAGCTTTCATATCTTCAAATTGCCTTTGTATTTTTCAAGAATGCCGTCGACGGTCAATTTAATGGGCTCATTGGCGATAAACAGGTTGGCAACTTGCTGCAGTTGAGCAGCATCCCGATGAAAGACCATGCCCAGCGAGTCACGCGTGTCTGTGAGCGTTGCCGTGCGAAGCACCAATGAAGACTCAGGCCGAACCCGCGCGAGGCGCTTGATTTCAAGTTCGTCGCGGTAGGCGCACAGCACATCACCTTTGATCAATGCATTAACCAATTCAGGCCAATTCGGTAGTTCGCGTACTTTGGCATTGGGAAAACGAGTGCGGGCAAAGCCGGCAAAAGACGACTTCTCGATCACACCGATCTCACCAGTCCAGTTTCTCAACTCGGTTGCGAGATCTCGACCACTCAATGCTTTGGCAAGCTCAACCCGGTTGAAAGCCAAGCCATGGCGCAACAACAGATAAGGGTCCGAAAATCTGAATCGTACCGCGCGAGGATAGGTGATGGAAATCTTCGAAATCGCCACATCGATTTCATTGCGATCGAGGGCTTCCACGACATCATTGAATGTCTCAGCCTCACGACGAATAACCAATTCAACACCCAAGGCATTGGCCAGGCTGTTGGCGGAATCAACATCAAGACCCTTTGGGCCGTTCGGCGAAGTGGAGAAGAAAGGCGGGCTCTCGAACTTGCCCATGCCGACAACCAGTTTCTTGCTGTCCAAGATTCGCTGAATGTCGTGGTACTTGGGTGTGGTCTTGGTGGCCCATGATTCCAACGGTGTGCTTGCTGCGAAAGATGTCAACCCTAATTTCAAGAGTGTTCGCCGCATGGCCAATTGCTTGTGCTGCATCGTATTTTGCTAAGTTATTGACAAATGCAATTTTAATCAAATTAGTATTGCCGTTTTGTGAAATTATTGTTTGATATGAAATATATAGTCTTTTGCTGAGTTTGCAGTTTTTTCTGCACTGAATTGCCCTAGGCCCAACTTCGTGCTTTCGAACTCAGTTTTTTGGGGGTTGCGTCAAGCATCCGATCTTGGGTGCAGTGGACTCGATGGTGGCCCACTGGGTGGGCAATCGCTTTAATGTATGAACACCATGCGAACAGCGCGTTCGCACACCTCGGGTAATAAAACGATTTGATTCCTGGCTAACCCTTCATTGAAAAGTATCAATTTTTGGTGAGGGCCCTAGTCCTCTGCCGCAACTTCTTGCAGCCATTGACTTTCTTAACGCTGATGAATTAAATCGTCCGACAATCTAATTTATGAAAATTTTATTAAAAAAACATTTATCTGCATAAGTGGTAAAACTATTGACGCCCACCCATAAAGCCATCAAAATTGTAAAAGGGCAATTCCGCCCGCTCTAGAAGGAAAATGAAATGACAATAGCTCACGTTGAGAAGTTTGCAGAACTCGTAGGTCAGAACCCGGATTTGTATGCAAAATTTGGCTGGGAAAAAATGGCTGAAGTCGGAGTTAAAGATATGCCAGCCAAGGTTGAATGGATGGCCAGCGCCGTTAATGAAGGCAAAGCCCACGGACTGAATTTCACCGCGGAGGAAGCCCTGACTTTCTTGTCGAAGTCGTTCACGGATGCCACAAGCGGAGAGTTGAGTGACCTTCAGCTAGAGGCTGTAGCCGGCGGGAAATCGGCATCGTCCGTGGGCCAAGCCGTGGTCCAGCAGACCCCCCAATGGCAGGTGTTGAACGCAATCAGCCCGGCCGCAGGGAATTGGACTAACAATGCGGTTGCGACCATTTTTAGCGGTTGGTAAGAAGTTATCATTATGTGTATTGGGCTGCCGCCCTTCAGCGATTTTGACTGAAACAGGAGAAGTGAATAGGACTCAAGTGCGGCAGGCCCATTTCAAATAAGTTTGACAGCCACGGTATCCAGCACGACAGCCTTCGGCAACACGGATCGTTCAGACCGTGTTAGATTAACTTGATTCCATATTTGATAAAAATCTGTTTTGCGTAACCTGGCCTGAAGACCACCGTGTAGCCACGTCAACCAGCGGTAAACTTACTTTCGGAGCCGATGCGAGTCGGCTCCTTTTCCATGAAGACTGCTAGAACGTTCAATCAACCGGGTAAGGATTTGTTCATCAGGTTCCAGTAGCTTCTGCGGTTTGAACCGATAGCCCAGTAAGTCGAACCCCTTTTCAGTTTTTCCGATATCCCAGTCAGGTTCAGGATGACTGGTGTCCTGCTTATTGAACGGGCGCGGATATCATTCCTGACACCGTTTCAAGTCCATAGAACCCTGCGCCGCGGCGCAGCCCTTGCATTAAATGCGGTCCCAATCATGAGTCTTAGTGCAGCCCTCGAAGCTTGGCGTTCCATCCTTGGCGCCGAGCATGTCATCATCAGCGGGGAGCGCCTCGAGCAAGCGCAGCACGCCACCTTCGCCAGCAGCCAAGGTGCAGTGGCGATCTTGCGTCCCCTTTCAAGTCAAGAGATTCAGGATTGCGTACGCGTGGCGGTTAGTCATCGCGTCCCACTCTATCCGGTGAGCCGGGGCAAAAACTGGGGCCTGGGCTCGCGCGTGCCGACGAGCGCCGATTGCGTGTTACTTGACTTAGGCCGCCTCGACCGCATTGTCGAATTCGATGACAAGTTGGGATACCTCACCGTCGAACCCGGCGTGACCTTTGCTCAAGGCAGCGAGTACCTGCGCGCGCGGTCGGCGCGCCATTACCTGTCCACCATCGGCGGCGCGAGAGATGCCAGCCTCTTGGCCAACGCGCTCGAACGCGGCGATGGCAGCGGCCCCTGCGGCGACCGTGCCGCGTTCATTGGCGGTCTGGAGGTCGTGCTGCCCGATGGCGACATTCTGCACAGCGGATTCGAGCGCTTTGGCGATGCGAGTTGCGCCAGACTGCACCGCTTTGGCGTGGGGCCGTCGCTCGATGGTCTGTTCATGCAGTCCAATCTTGGCATCGTGACGCGGGCGACGATCTGGCTGGCCCGCCGACCTGCTGTGCAGAGGCGCTTCGTCTGCAAGGTCGACAACCTGCCGGCGCTCGAGCAGGCGATTGACGTCGCGCAGGACCTTTTCGCGCGCGGCATCCTCGGGCCGGGGGGCCTGACCGCTTGGAACGTGTACAAGTTTCTTGCCCGTCAGGGGCGATATCCGTGGCAGCTGATGGATGGCCGCACGCCCCTCTCCATGGGAGAGCGTGGCTTGACCGAACCGTGGTTTGTCTCTGGGACCATCGATGCCGACAGTGATGCACATGCGGCGGCGTCAATGGCCGCGGTCGAAACCGCATTTACAACAGTCTCTGCGCAGTTCGACGTGCTAGATACGGAGTCACTCGACGTGGAGACAAGAGGGCAACTGGATCCCGGCACCCCGGTTGACGACAACCTGCGCACCGCCTATTGGCGCAAACGCGGCGCCATCCCACCGGACATGGATCTCGACCGCGACCGTTGCGGCGTGATCTGGGTCTGCCCCAGCTTTCCGTTCGATGGTGCGCAGATCACGGCTGCAATGGCGCAAGTCCACCAGATCGGACTTGACCACGGGTTCGAACCGCATGTCGGGTTTTCGCCTACATCACAACGCAGCATGAACGGCTATGTCAGCCTGATGTTCGACCGCGAGGTCGCCGGCGAGGACGAGCGGGCGATGGCGTGTCATGATGCGCTCATGCGCGCACTGATTGCGCTCGGGCACTATCCTTACCGTCTGGGCATACAGTCGATGCATGCGCTGCCACCAGCACGCGGCGCGCATGATCTTTTCCTGAAACGCCTCCGCAGTGTGTACGATCCGCAAGGTATCATCGCCCCCGGGCGCTATGATGCGTCGTGATCGTATTCGGATGGCCTGGAGCTGTCATGCGACAACGGCGAGAAGGTACGGGTGTCATTTGCGCTAGACTGCTTTGACAAGGGGATAATGAGCTGAGTAGCCACCACCAAAGGCATCGATGCGGCCTTAGTGGGCGATTTGATGATGCAGGCGGTGGAGAATAGGTTTGGCCCGGATAGCAAGCCGCCCGGGCCCATTGAATGGCTCACCGATAACGGCAGCTGCTACACGGCAGCCGAGATCAGGTGCTTTGCCAAGCAATAGGGACTCAAGCCGGTGACCACACCTGTGACCAGCCCTCAGATCAATAGCATGGCAAAGAGCTTCGTTAAAACATTGAAGTTGAACTATGCCAAACTAGCCTGTAGACCCAACTCGCAAACATTGATGGCGCAATTGCACGAATGCTTCGATGACTGCTATTCTTACCACCCGCACAGCGCGCTGGGCTATGTGTCCGCCAAGCTGTTCAGGGCAAAACGAACGGTAAATTAAACATACCGAAGGTACTGGGTTTCGAGGTCAAGACCAAATTCGCAGTCCTCGGCTTGAACTTGCATCCGTTTTAGGTGCAGTGCTAATTGGTATCATATGTCCTGACTGGGCCTTGTCATTACAATCAGTAGGCTATGTCTTTTTGAGATTGTTCAAAATGGTAGTTTTGCCCTTTTTTAGTTGTCTGTCATCACAGGCAGCAATGCCAAACTCGTGCATTCAGATGCTGTACGTTGATACCTGTGTCGCATGGCCTAGTAATTTTATAAACTTATTGACAAATCAACAGAAATAGATTTTTTAATTTAAGATTAAATTTGAATTTAAAAATGGAAAAAAAATGAACATACGTAAAAAGTATCGTTTAAGGCCGAGCATGATCACAGTGCTCATACTAATACCGCTACCATTTTTTATAGCACTTATCGCTCTGAACTACACGACGACATCAAAAGCCATCAATAAGACTTCCCAAGAAATGGTTGAACGTTTTAACGGCGAAATCATTAAAAATTTACAACAGACACTGGATCCCGTTATAACTCTGACACGCAGCTCTGCAGTCTTATCCGAGAGTGAGCCAGAATTTTTCAAAAAAGACAGCTCATGGGAACTTTTAAGAACTCAAATTGAGCACTCACCAGCTGTATTCAGTGCCTACATCGGGTTTGAAGATGGTTCTTTTCGTGCTGTTTACCGTGCATCAGAAAAGACTAAATTTTTTGGCAAAGCCTCCCCTGACAAGGCCACTTTTGCATATCGAAACCGCCACAAATATGGAAATTTACCTGTCCGTGATCAACTTACGTTTATTGACGCAGACAGCAAGTTGATTCAACGCACTCCTGTGAATACTGATTATGACCCACGCAAACGTCCTTGGTACCAAGCTGCCGTAGAACAAAGGAAGTCTATCGTTGTCGGACCCATCGTATTTGCATCTAACGGAGAACCTGGTTTAACATTTGCAACTCCTGTGATTGTTAACGATCGGGTTGTAGCTGTTCACGCTATGGATATTACGCTAACAACAATAAAAGATTTTCTATATTCAAATCGTATAAGCAATAACTCGATTAGTCTTATTTTAGATGGACAAATGAGAGTAATTGCATCTTCAACTCAAGTGAGCGAAAATGATGAATCCGAGTTAAAGCGAATACCTGTCATTGAACAAATAGCAGATCTGAACAGTCAATTGCCAAGGCAAGCATTGCTAGCTCTACCTAACAGCCAATTTAAGGGTGGCTTTAAGTTTAATACTCAAGAAGATGGTTTAAGTTACATGGCCAGTCTCAGCGATACGCGTATAAAAGTAGCAACTGATTGGCGAGTTCTTGTCATTGCCCCATCTAAAGATTTTTTAATAGGCATAAGTTATAATAATCGACTCATTGCTGCAATTGGCTCTTTGACAATAGTTATCCAACTGTTAATGATTTATTGGCTAGCTAGACGAATTGCACAACCACTTGAATTATTAGCCCATCAAGTCGACAATATTCAGCAATTAAAATTTGTTCATGACCAGCCACTGCAAAGATCCTCATTTTCTGAAATTGATCACCTATCTGTTTCTATTGATCGCATGCAAAAAGCGATTGGTGCTTTCGCCGCATTTGTGCCTGTAGATCTTGTCCGAGGCCTCATGAATTCTGGAAAGCAATTAGAATTGGGTGGGCGTAGCCGCTTTTTGACCATTATGTTTTGCGACTTAGAGTCATTTTCCACCTTAAGCGAAAGTAGTCCATCGCAGGAACTTTTGTTGCGTGTATCCAAGTATTTTGAAATTTCAACCAATGCCATCAACGAAGAGTTTGGTACGGTGGATAAATTTATTGGTGATGGAGTTATGGCTTTTTGGGGTGCTCCAAATACACTAGATGATCATGCTTACAGGGCATGCTCAGCGGCTTTAAAAATTCAGGACCAAATGCATTTAATGAATCAAATATGGGAAGGCCAAGGTTTGTCACCTCTAAAAGTTCGTATTGGCATTCATTCAGACGCGGTCTTAGTCGGCAATATCGGATCACTCAAACGCATGTCATACACGGTAATGGGTGATGGCGTGAATGTCGCTGCACGTTTAGAAGGAATAAACAAAGAGCTTGGGACGCAAATTTGTATCAGTAAGGCAGTTTATAGAGAAGCGGGTGAAAAACTAAACGTCCGTTCCATGAATGAAGTTACAGTTAAAGGACGAAAGTCAATGATCGAGGTTTATGAGTTATTAGGACTCAAGAATTCTAATTTAAATTGATATAAATTAAATTAATCTAATTAGCACTACAGGGACTTGATACCAACTTTTAATATCACCCGTCTGTATCGAGTCGCAGACGAACACACCATCTAAAACTAACCATGCACACGTTCATTCAATTATCGGATGCGAAAGCAGCAGATCGTTTTCGATCCATGACATTTCCGGCCTATAGAGGGCTGCTCAGTTTCAATTCTACTGAAGTTTTTCCGATGGCCATCGGCACCTTGCATAATGATGTGCCTGCGGGCCTTGCATTACTTGTTACAAACCCAAGTTCAGGCGAAGCGGAACTACTTTCAATCTTTGTATCGCCTCGATTGCGTCGCAGTGGCATTGCAATTGAACTGATGCAAAGAACACTAGCGTATTGCAAAATGCATAGTATCCAAAATATTTCCGCTACCTACATGAGTGGTCAGGATTACACTCAAACGTTAGAAAATATTTTCCAAAAAACCGGCTGGGCAGCACCTCAAACACGAATGCTGGTGGTGCGATGCTCGCTTGATTCCATCAAGTCTGCGCCATGGCTCAATCGTTACGCGCTGCCAAAGGGTTACGATGTGATGCCTTGGGCGCAGGTCACGACTGCCGAGCGTGAGACACTGCGGTTATCCAATTTGGAGAACCCATGGATTGCACCCGATTTACTGCCTTTCGATTTTGAAGAGAATTACGAGCCTGTCACCAGCGTCGCATTGAGATTCAATGGGGCCATCGTTGGTTGGTGTCTTAACCACGTTGTTGATGGGGTGCTACGTTTCACCTGCAGCTTCCTCAGACGGGACCTTCAACGACTGGGCAGAATTGTATTGCTTTACAGCGATTCTGTTTCCCGCATGCCTGCAGCGGAATTATCAGTGGGAATGTGGACTGTGCCGATAAGACATGCTGGGATGGTGAATTTCGCACGCAAGCACATGCAGCCCTATTCGATATTTTTTGGTGAAACGCGCGGCGTCAATCTGCATTTTGACGCCACTAAATGAATACCAGGGTAATGAGCCAGCCGATCTTTTAGATGTACAGCCAGAAACGCCGTCCCCTTATTTTGCGGCAATCCAGCGTTTAGGCAATCTGACGCGTCGCCAGGTCCTGAAACAAGCCGGGCACTGCAATCAACTCTTTGTAATTGCCATCTTGCACGATACGGCCGTCCTGCAAAACCAGGATCCTGTCGGCTTTGATGACCGTTGACAACCTGTGCGCGATGACAATACGCGTGGCCTTCATTTGATCCAGACTCGCAGTCACAATTGCCTGGGTGTTGTTATCAAGCGCGCTTGTGGCCTCGTCAAAGAACAGAATCCGCGGCCTGTGAACAATAGCGCGCGCAATCATAATGCGTTGACGCTGCCCCCCTGAGAACGTACTGGCTCCATCACTGATCACCGTGTACATACCCATTGGCATCTTCTTGATGTCCTCATCCAGACCAACCATGCGCGCGGCCTCCCACGCATCCTCTAATGTGAGGTTTGACGAACCGACAATGTTGTTGAAAATGTCGGCAGGCATCAACTGGCCACTTTGTAGGACTACACCAAACTGGCGCCTCAACGCGTTGAGATCCAAATCCACAATATCCAGGTTGTCATAATAAATAGTCCCTGAAGTTGCTTGCTCGAAACCCAGTAGCAATCTCAACAGGGTCGACTTGCCCGAACCTGACGGACCTACCAACGCAATGTATTCCCCGGGTTGCGCAGTGAAGGAAACATCTTTTAGTATCTGCGCACCTTCGCCGTATTGAAAACCAAGCTTGGCTACTTCAATGCGCCCCTGCAGCATACCGGGATGAACTTTCGATTCGCTCACTTCTGGAATTGCGTTCAAAATCGGCTTTGCGCGCTCATACACGGGAATCAAATTAAGCAAGCCAAGGCAGGTTTCAATCAAACTGATCATGCCGCCAAAAAAAGCCCCAAAAGCGGCATTGAATGCAATGAATTGGCCGACCGACATGCGTGATGCTTCGTCTTTAAACAGGAACATACCCATTACAGCAAATAATGAAGCTGTGATAATGAGGGGGTAGCCAGCGAAGAAGGTGTGCTCAATATTGGCCAGATGCTGGGATTGGAACGAAATCCTGCGAAAGTTGGAATACTGTTCAGCCCAGCGAGAGAACACGCGACTCTCGGCCGAGGCAACCCTGATCTTCGTAATGCCCTGCAAGTACTGGAAAGTGGCGCCGGACAACTTACCCATCACCTCGGCTAACTGGCGTTCATAACGCAATTTCATGAAGCCAATGACAACCGTAAGCATAACAGCGCCTAGTATCATCACGGTTGCCACACCCGCAAGTTTGACGCTGTAATAAAAAAGAAGAAAGAAATTGAATAATGAAAAAATACCCGTCAGCAGGGTGTGCACTGTCGCCCCAGACAGAGCGTGGCGAATGGTGTTTATGCCGTTAATACGCATCGCCAAATCGCCCGTGCTGTAAAGACGGAAAAAAGGGACAGGTAATTTCAGTACACGGTCCCAAACGGCAGACTGCACCGCGCCGTCCATTTTGCTCTCAATGCGTAGCATGGCGATAGAGTTCGCAATCTGAAACATGGTAGATGCTAAGGCAGCCGCAAACAATGCACCCACCAATTGCCATATTGCAGGCACATCGGCCGAAGGGATAAGGGTGTCGATCAAACTGCCGGTAGCGATCGGCGTCATCATCCCCAGCAAGCCGACGAGCATGCTCAGGCCCAGAACCCAATAGACGTCGCGCCGAAGTCCGTGCACGCCGAATTTAAGCAAATCCAAGGCATTTAACGCCTTGCCTGGAAATGGTCGATAGAACGCGTAGCCAACTGCGCCGAGAGTCTGCGCAACGTCTTCGTTGATCACCAGCCGTTGGTCACTGGCCGGGTTGTAGACTTCGTAGTGCATGTCCGCAACTGGCATCAGCGCGACCCACTCTCTGCTGTCACCAATAGTGCCCAGCAACGGACCGTTATCGGTCGTCCACCACGCTTCTTTCAAAGCGACCTGGCGATAGCGTATGTCGGATGCACCGCACACCGTCTCCACCGGGTTACGTTCGAGGGCTTCATAATCAGAGGCCGGCGGAAACTGGAAAACGATACCCTGCCGGTCTCCAATGGACCTTAGCGCCTCCAGCAAACGGGCTTCTTTTTCATGCTTCGCGCCAAACTCATTTTGCTTCTGGCCAATACCCATCAAGCGAGACAGTGCCTCGCGCGTTTGGATTAATGATGCGCCGTCCAATGCCTGCAGGCGCACACTCTCGGCGTGCGCAATTTCATCATTTGCCAACAAGGCGCAGCTCAGCACAAAACGCAGGTGTAATTGCATCGACGGCCAGATGGCACCATCTTTTGCCAGCGCAAGCGGATCAATCAGCTCGACCAAAACTTTGCACTCAGTGAGCAAGAAGTTCTCACGGGTCAGCGGGATTGGGGCCGAGTGCTCATCCACCGCGAACCCTGCTTGGCCTTGCCACAGCGCAAGGCCTTGTCGCACGCAGGCCCATACGATAGGCACGCCCGGGGACAGTATTTCCTGGGCTTCCGTCTCGATCGAAGTGCCCGATTGAAGTACCCGATACTGCCTGGGAGGCATCGGTTTAGCTACGCCAAGCGCGCTCGCGGCAACCCAGTCACTGATGAGCCCCACCGCCTGCGCATTCACCTCTTGAATAAAGAACGCGCGCGCAAACTCATCATTTGTAATTCTTGATATCGTAGTGCCAGGAAGCCGCACCGCGATCGCACCCCAACCTTCAGATAGCTGCGAAAAATCCAGGCCGATGGCCAGTTGTCCTTTGAGAACGCGATAGACATGGTGGCGTGCGCCCGTCGGCAAGCCCTGCGCATCGCGCCTTTGTAAAAATATATCCAGGGCGCCGGATTTGACCAAACAAACTGTGCGGGGATCGTCCAGCCAGAATTGCTTCTCAGCTGGAAGCGCTGGATTAATGGACTCGATTAGTTCGTGGACTGTATGCATAGTTTAATGCTGCGCAATCAAGCGACTGTAAAACCCACCATCAATCTGGATGAGATTATCGTGGGTGCCGCGCTCTACAATGTGTCCATAAGACAAAACAACAATCTCATCGGCATCGCGAATGGTCGACAAGCGGTGAGCGATGATGATGCAAGCGCAACCGCGGCGACGCAGATTTTCGTCAATCTGCTGCTCCGTTGCAGGATCAAGCGCACTGGTACCCTCATCCATAACCAAGATGCGCGGATTGGTCGCCAGCGCACGGGCAATCTCAAGTCTCTGCCGCTGCCCGCCGCTCATGTTGACGCCGTTCTCCTCGAGCTTGCTGTCATAACCCCCGGGGCGAGACATAATCACGTCATGAATACAGGCATCTTTGGCCGCTTGTATGACATCCTGATCCGAAACACTCTTATCCCACATGCTGAGGTTATCCCGGATACTGCCCTCAAACAGAACGATATCCTGATCAACCAGGGCCACTGAGTTAAAGAACTCGTAACGTCCAAAGGCTTCGCGAGGCTGGTCATCAAATTTGATGCTGCCACCCCAAGGCTCGTACAGGCCCATGACCAAACGCGATATTGTTGATTTGCCGCAGCCAGAAGGGCCAACGATAGCGACTCGTTCGCCCGGATTTAGAACCAGATTGAAGTTTTCAACCAGCGCTGAACCGGCTGGGTTGTATCCAAAAGAAATATTGTTGAGTTCAACCTTACCTGCCAATTTTGCAGCGACTTGTCCACCCTTCGTCTGCGGCAGAGGACCGCGATTCAGCCAGGGGTCCTCCCGGTATTGCATCACGTCATCAAGGCGATTCATGTCGCCTTGGACCTCGAGCATCTTCTTGCCCAAGCCCACCAAGCTCTGAACGGGCCCTGTGAAACTAGCAGCCAGACTCTGAAACGCAACCAACATGCCAATTGACAAATGCCCGTCAATCACGCGCATCCCTCCAACGCCCAGGATCAGCAGGCCGTTGAGCACGGTCAGAAGTGCCGGCAACGACCCCATAACCAACCCCACCCGAGCCATCGCCTGCTCGGAATTGACGTATTTAGCCTGGTAGCCAGCCCATTTAGAGAAAAAGCTCGACTCCCCGCCACTGGATTTGACGGTTTCCATCACTCGCAAACCACTCATGGTTGCACCAAAAACCTTGCCACCATCGATCGCGAGCTTCTGACTCGCTTCTTTGGTCTTTTGCGAGATTTGTTGCATGACAAAAACATTGATACTCACTACAACGATACTGATCAAGGTCAGCCATACGTCATAAAAGAACATCAATGCCGCGAAAAATACAGCCTGAATGACAGCCAGAAATGCTTTTGCAAGGTCGCCCGATAACATCCCGGCCACCTTGTCGTTGATCCCCACTCGCGAACTAATTTCACCGGGAGAGCGTTGGGTGTAGAACTCCACGGGCAGACGCAACACATGCCAGAAGAACTTACTCGCCGAAGCCAACGCAATCTGAGTGCGCACCCTAAGCAAGTAGTAACTTTCAAGCCACGTCAGCGCAACACGAAGCAATGCAGTGATAACAATGCCTAGCAGCAATGGCTTGAGCCAACTATCCATACCGGAGATCAGGAGTTTGTCGATGAATACGCTCGAGAACACGGGAACAACCAAGCCTGGCAGCACCAGCGCGACGCCAACGAGTACCAAGTAAGCGATAGCGTCATTCAGTCCAACAAAGCGGCGTTTAAGAGCAGCAAGAACGCTTTGCGGTTGCCCACCTTTTTTAAATTCCGCCCCTAATTCAAAGGTCAGCGCCACCCCGGTGAAAGACAGGTCGAACTCCTCATCGGACACGACCCGCTTTCCCGCTGCGGGGTCATTCAGGTAAACCTTACCGTTGCGGAAACCTTCGACCACTAAGTAATGATTGAAGTTCCAAAACACGACCATTGGCAGGCTCATGGTGCGCAGATTCTCGGGCTCTTTGTTAAAGCCCTTACTGGTCAAGCCATAGCTACGCGCCGCCTTCAGTAAGTTGGAGGCCTTGCTTCCATCACGGGAAACGCCACACCTGAGCCGCAACTCCTCCAGCGGCACCCATTTGCCGTGGTATCCAAGAATCATTGCCAAAGACGCCGCACCACATTCGACCGCCTCCATCTGCATGATGGTCGGCGTCTTGTGTCGCTTCGAATTGGCCATAGTATTCTGTTTTTTTGTCTGCTCAGGCATCATTGGGTACCAGAATGAGGAAACTCTGAATCTGACTCAAATTAGCTTAGGCCCAAGGTGCTCTTGAGAATTGGAATCACCAAGCTCAAGGGACGCTGGCGCCTGATCGTGATTTCAGCAATACAAATCGTTCCGCTGGCGATCTTGATGGCAGGCCCTTTTGAAGAGGACCACTGGTAACCACTAGGCGAGTCTGCTGTTGTAAGCGTTGCGCGGATTTCAGTGGGTGGCGATTGACCCGACAAATCCCTGACCAAACTTTCGTTTTGCATCAACATCATCATGCTGCCCGGGGTGGCGGGGTAGTCAGAGACCCGACGAATATTCGCCCGAATAAACCCATGCTCTTCCCGCTTAACTGTACTGGGAATAACTTGTGCTTCCATTTCAGGCAAGACCTTTCTGCCTTCGCCCACAGGAAGGTAAATAACCGCCTCAAGGCCAGCATTGCTAAGGTCTTCACGCTCGATCGTAATAACCGGCGCACCCTGTCCTACCAGCATGCCATTTCCGGCCTTGATCTCGGTCACCTTTCCGCTATATCGGCTGATCACCGAGGCCGCAAGCTTTTTCATTTCAACCAAACTATCCAGTTGACGCCTTGCCTCGTTTAGCTGCGTGTCAATATTGGCAATCTCGCCTCGGCCCTGCTTGTCACGCTCTAGGCTCGTAAGTTTGAGCTGCTCAATCTGATTCTTTAGATTCTCGGCCTGCAGATTTGCGTTCACCTCATCTTGCCGCGCATTCGCCGCTTCCTGTCGAACCATCAATACTGATTGATTGGTTACCAATCCCTGTTTGTATAACTCTTCCTGCACCGTTGTCCGCTCGCGGGCTAAGCGCGCCCGCTCCTGCGCATGCTTGGCCTGCTCGCGAGTTGCTGCAATCTGGCTCTCAAATACCTGCTTTTGTTGACCTACATTTTGCTGCGTCAATACCACGCCCTGAGAAGCAAAAGAATTCACTACCTTTTTCTGGGCTTCGAGCTCATATACACGCGACTCGGCTTTTTGAATACGATCAACCAAATCAGGCTGCGCGATACGCGCAACTTCAGTGCCTTTTTCTATCCTATCACCTACTTTGACCATGAAATCCGTGATGCGTCCGGCTGATTCGCTAGTTACATCGGCAAGACCTATAGAGTTAATGAGGACACATTTTGTTGCACGAATCTTGTCCGGCAGCGAACCAAACCAACCCCAAACCGCGCCCCCAAGGATAAGCATGACCAGGGGCGCCAGGGCAAGCCATGCCTTTGGTGTTATCACACGCATGAGCGTGTCGAGCTGCTCGGGCGATGAAAGCCGATCCAAAGCCACTTTACGAAATATTTTTGACTTAGGATCAGATTCGCTCATATTGCAAACTCCTTAGGTAAGCTGATCTTGCGCAGTTGTAATGTGCGCAAACTTGGACTTGGAAATTACCATCATGCACAATAAATCGACACATCTGTGGTTTTACCGGGCAACACTTGCAATAGGCGTGAGCAACTCAGCAATTCGTGCAATGTAAGAGTCTCCCTCGCGAGTAAGCAGCATACCGGCTTCGAACCGAAACTGCGCGATAGCACTGGCGTAGGCTTGGCGGGCCTGCACAGCTGAGAGCAGTGCATTGTTGTAACGATCCTCGACGCTGAGAATGTCAATCAGTGTGGACAGGCCCAAACGCCGTTTAGTGCGCTCGTTTGCCAATCCTACGGCATACGTTTTTACTGCAGCATCGGCTTGCTTCAATTGCTCACCGGCTCGCACTGTGGCGTAGGCAGCAGTCTCAATGTTTCCGCTGATCGCATGCCCCAATTCATTGATTCTGATGCGCTGCGCATCCACCAGTGCTGCCTGCTGGCGGATCAATCCACGAGCCGCGTTATTTCCAAGTGGCATTTGAAAGATTAAATTTCCGCTATAACCGCGCCCAAAATTCTGATTGAATGCGGGGCCAAAATTCGCACTTGATTTACCTTCAGCCAAACCACTTTGTGTCACTCCCAACACCAGATCGAGTTGTGGAAGTTCATTTTTGCGTGCCGCGTCAAAAAGGATTTGCGCTGCCGCTAGTCTATGGCGCAGTGCCATTAAGTCACTACGCATTTCAAGCGATCGTGCAATAGTTTCCTGACTGTGCAGTGAAGAATCGGTTATTACATCGCTGTATTCCGGAAAACCATCCTTCAATTGACCGATCGCCATAGTGGCCTCAGCACTAAATCCAAGGGCACGCCCAAGCGTGCGACGCGACTCTAGTAGCGCCTGTTCTGCGGCAATTCTCGCGACCCGCCTGTCATTTTGGCTCGCTAGGCCAAGGTTAATTTCAGCTTGGGGCAATTGATCAGCAGCAATCAATTTACGCAATTCATCCAGGGACTCCTCACCGCGTCTCTCACTGTTGCGGGCAATCGTTAATCTCTGCGTTTTTGCCAGGTAATCCCAGTAGGCAAGCGCGCTGCTTAAAACAATATTTGAAACAGTGAATTCCAGATCGCCACGAGCAGCTAATGTTTCTAACTCAGCAGAGCGAAGCGGTGCCGCAGTGACATTTCCGGAATTGCGCAGAATTGGCACGCGCAACTGAAAAGTCAATGCGCCAATACTTTGCCTGGGTGTAGACGAGACAGGAAAGAGATTGGACATGCTGGTTGTATGGGTGGCCACAAGATTAGCTTGATAGCCATTCGCAAATAGCTTTGTAGCCCCAACTTGCGCAGTCTTCGTGTCGGAAAGGTTAGAACGTAAATCAAAACCATTTAGCAAGAGGGCATTGCGGTCCGACTGTTTTAATGGATCATTGGCACGCGAAGAACCGCTTTGTGCATTCAAATTGAATTCAAAGATTCCACGTGCAGCTTGCTCCGCACCCTGAGCCGCTGCTTCTTGTGTACGTGCCAACAAAACGCTTGAATTGCCTGACAGTGCTGCTGATATTGATTCAGCAAAACTCAGGCCTGAGCGAACATCCTGCAGTTGCTGCGCCTGCGCCGTCTTAGTACACGCCATTAGGATTACAAACGCACTGAAAGAAAGTGTGTTTGCAAAGGCGCCTATCGATGTCTTGAAGTTGGAGGTCAAGATGAATTTACCCCATCAATGTCTTCATTAGCCGTTCAAATCGAGCGCCGGCGAGGTGAACGTTATCCAAGACATTTTCGTCAAGTTCATCTGTGTAGGTGGGGGCCTCGTCACTCGGGTCCCCATAACCCATACGTCCCACTGTGGATCTCATCCTCTCTGACAGAAAGATCGCAATCGCCCGGTAAAAACGCGAACTAAAGCCGGTGTCCAGATCAAGCTTTGCTTGAAGAACAGCCTTATCTATAGAAAGCAGAACCGCATCCTGCAATACAACCACTGAAGCTGAAGGCGGCCGGGAATCTACAAGCGACATTTCACCAAGGATTTCACCTGTTGAAACTTTTGCCAGTTCAAAACCTTTCCCGGTTTGGACTGATAGCTCACCGTCCAAGACTATGTAAATTTGGTCTAGGATTAAACCAAGTTTGATTAATTGAGTGTTCTTCTTGACTTTGATTCGCTGACCGGCACGAGCCAACCAATCAGCGTCGGAATCAGACAGCTGACCAAGTATGTACAAGACTTTGCGCAAAGGATCACCCCACAAGTTCCAAAATTCTTCGCCGAGTTTTGATAACTAATTTAATTAAAATTTAACAAATTAGAGAATATCACCAAAGCTTAGCCCACTTTGCAAACCGACGCAAATCTTTTTTTACTTTCGCTCGCACCAAGCCTACAGAATCGGGGGCCATTTATTTGAACAACACTAACAGGCCGCCGCTGTGTTGAACAAGGACATCAACATGGCCATGCGCATCTTGCGCCGCATCCATGCCATTCCGCGCGCAGCGCACATGACCAATAGCCTCGAAAATGTATGCAGCAATTACAGCAGTTATGTCCGTCTCGCCTTGGATGGCATAAGCGCAAGGCGCAAAGCTAAGTTACCGTCATCAATTTACCGCAAAGCAGGCTCCCCCCCTTTCGCGCTGGGGAGCATTGCCTCTGTGGCTTGGGGTCAGCGCCCAGCTCGTCCGCATGTGTGACCCCATGCTCCAGCCAACTACTGCACATGCGTGCAAGTCCAGCACCGTAGCCAAATACAACCCAACGCCACCATCAAGGCCCTCAACACACAAGACATCAAAGACAAAACAAGCGTCATCCAGATGACTTGGCCAAATCATTTTCCAACAGCATCCGCACATAGCGTGTGTAAGGAATACCTCTGGCCTTTGCACGACCTTTCAATCCCTCCAGCAAAGCTTCAGGCAGTCGCAAATGCAAAACGGCAGACTTGGGCTCCAACTCAAAGCGCATGGGCTTGAAACCTGAAAGATCGAATTTGGACAAGTCCGCCGTGCTCACAAATTTTTCAGCCTCAGCGTCGCTCTTCAATGATGTCATTGGCTTATTTTTGGTGCTCATAGTGCGCAACTTACTTCAGATGCATAAAACGAGTGCTGATGGGTCTAATAAGCGTGTTGTTACCAACCCTGCGCAACATGAATACAAGGAACACATAGCGCACCGCTGCCGTCGTTCCAATGGCACTCATACGTGGCTCACCAGGATGAGGGTCAGGCATGACAGCGGGAGTACCAAGCAGAACCGCCTCAATGTCTTCGCGTGAAACCCCGTGCTTGCCGCACTTGGGCCAATTGCCTTCATCCCACTCAAATCCGGCGATTTTCATACTTTAATGATACACAAATGTATAGACATTTGGAGCGTAAAAAAACCTCCCGGACGGCGTGTGGCTTTAAATGGTAGGGCGTGACAGACTTGAACTGTCGACCAAAGGATTATGAGTCCTCTGCTCTAACCAACTGAGCTAACGCCCCCACCGAAGCCGTGATTGTAGTGGGCTGCAGGGGCTTATTTGGACTGGCTGAGCGCGTTGCTGACCAAGCGCGAAGTGATGTTGACGATCTGGATCATGCGGTCATAGGGCATGCGGGTCGGGCCGATCACGCCCAAGGTGCCGACAATCTGGCCGTCGACCTCGTAGGGCGAGCTGACCACCGACAACTCTTGCATGGGCACGATCTGGCTTTCGCCGCCGATGTAAATGCGCACGCCTTCGGCCTGGCTGGACACGTCCAGCAAGCGCATGAGCTGGGTTTTTTGCTCAAACAGGTCAAATGCTCGGCGCAAATGGCCCATGTCGCTGGAAAAGTCGCTCACCGACAGCAGGTTGCGTTCACCCGCAATGACCACTTCGTTCTGGTCTTCGGCCAGGGCTTCGGTGCTGACCTGCACAGCCGCTTGCATGAGCGTGGCAATTTCACTTTGCAGGCTGACCAGCTCTTGCTGCACCCGGCTGCGCACTTGCTCAATGGCCATGCCGGCGTAGTGGGTGTTGAGGAAATTGGACGTCTCGATCAGTTGGCTTTGCGAGTAATCGGTCTCGGTGAACAAAATTCGGTTTTGCACATCGCCCTCGGGCGAGACGATGATGACCAGCAAGCGCCGCTCGGACAGGCGCAGAAATTCGATATGCCGAAACACCGAAGGCCTGCGCGGTGTCATGACCACCCCCACAAAATGAGACAGGTTGGACAGCAAGTTAGCGGCGCTGGCGATCACTTTTTGGGGCTGGTCAGGCGTGAGCGCCGGGGTGTCCAGGCCATCGCGCTGCACCGTGAGCATGGTGTCCACAAACAGACGGTAGCCCCGGCTGGTGGGGATGCGCCCGGCCGAGGTGTGGGGGCTGGCGATCAGGCCCAGCTCTTCCAGGTCAGACATCACGTTGCGGATGGTGGCGGGTGACAAATCCAGGCCCGAGGCTTTGGAGAGCGTGCGCGAGCCCACAGGCTGGCCGTCCGCAATGTAGCGTTCCACCAGGGCTTTGAGCAATAACTTGGCAC
>JBIKQY010000008.1:0-21071 GCA_044349465.1 Limnohabitans sp.
CCCACGGCGCTGGCGCCGGGCATCCCCGCCATTGCCGATGTCTTACCCGGCTACGAGTCCAACACCTGGTTTGGTTTTTTTGGCCCCAAAAACCTGCCCGCCGAAGTGGTCACCCGCATCAACACGGCAGCCAACCAGGTGCTCAAAGACCCTGAGGTGATGGACAAACTGTTGCGCTTTGGCATTGAGCCGGTAGGCGGCACACCCGCCCAGTTCACCACCATGCTTGCCAGTGAATCGGCCAAGTGGAAAAAGATCATCACCGAACGCAAGATCACCTTGGATTGACATGAACTTCGACTACCAGTTCCCCTACACCAGCACCCGCTTGCCGCTGTTTGCGCGCAATGTGGTCTCCACCTCGCACCCGCTGGCCGCGCAAGCGGGTCTGCGCATGATGCTCAAGGGCGGCAACGCGGTGGATGCAGCCATTGCGGCCGCTGCCGTCATCACCCTGACTGAGCCGGTAAGCTGCGGTTTGGGCTCGGACGCCTTCGCCATCCTTTGGGATGGCAAAGAACTGCACGGCCTCAATTCGTCTGGCCCCGCGCCCGCGACTTGGACGCCCGAGTACTTTCACCGCAAGTACGGCGCTGAGACCAAAACACCGCCCAAGCGTGGCTTTGATTCGGTCACCGTCCCCGGCGCTGTGGCGGGCTGGGTCGCTTTGAGCGACCGCTTTGGCAAGCTGCCCTTTGCCGATTTGATGGAGCCTGCGATTGAGGTGGCCGAGCGCGGTTATCTGATCCCGGTGGTGGTGCAGCAAAAGTGGGCCGCCGCCACGCCCGAGCTGCAGTCGCAGCCCGGTTTTGCGCAGAGCTTTTTGCCCTGGGGCCGTGCACCACAAGTGGGCGAGTTGTTCCAGTTCAAGAACGCCGCACGGGGCCTCCGGGCCATTGCGGCCACCAAAGGCCAGGCGCTGTATGGCGGCGAGATTGCCCAAGCCATTGAAAAATTTGCCAAGGACAACGGCGGCAGCATCACCGCCAAAGACCTGGCCGACTTCAAGCCCGAATGGGTCAAGCCCATGGCGCAAGACTACCGGGGCTACACCCTGCACGAGATCCCGCCCAACGGGCAGGGCATCGCGGCCTTGATCGCTTTGGGCATCCTGTCCAACTTTGACCTGTCCAGCCACAAAGTGGACAGCGCCGATTCGCAGCACCTGCAAATCGAAGCCATGAAGCTGGCCTTTGCCGACCTGTACCGCTATGTGGCCGATCCGCGTTACATGGAGCTGCCGCCCGAGCAAATGCTGGACCCGGCTTATCTCGCCAGCCGCGCCAAACTGATCGACATGAAAAAGGCGCAAAACTTCAAGGCGGGCAACCCGGTCAAAGGCGGCACGATTTACCTGACGGCGGCCGACGAAAACGGCATGATGATCAGCTTCATCCAGAGCAACTACATGGGCTTTGGTTCAGGCGTGGTCGAGCCGACTTACGGCATCAGCCTGCAAAACCGGGGCCACGGTTTCAGCACCGACCTGCAGGGCCAAAACCCCGCCAACCTGGTGCTGCCCGGCAAGCGCCCCTTCCAGACCATCATCCCTGCTTTCGTGACCAAAGACGGCCAGCCGGTGATGAGCTACGGCGTGATGGGCGGCAACATGCAGCCGCAGGGCCACATGCAAACCCTGGTGCGCATGCTCGACTACGGCCAGAACCCGCAAGCGGCGTGCGACGCACCACGCTGGCGCTACAACACGGGCCTCAACATCAACGTTGAATCCGCCATGAACGGCCAGACGGTGCAAGAGTTGATCGCACGCGGTCATCAGCTGGACATCATCAATGACTCCTATCAAGACTTTGGTGCAGGCCAGTTCATCTGGCGCATGGGTGATCCGGCTGTGCAGGGCTACCAGGTCGCCAGCGACCCGCGCCGCGACGGCCAGGCCGTGGGCTTTTGATGTCGGGCAATCCCCCGTCGCAACTCACCGCAGGTCTTTTGCTGGCCGCTGCTGGCTCGATCGCCTTCAGCGGCAAGGCCATCATCGTCAAGCTGGCTTACCGCTATGGCGTGGACGCCGTGACCTTGCTCATGCTGCGCATGTTGATGGCGCTGCCCATGTTTGCGCTCATGGCCTGGTGGGCTGGCCGGGGCAAAGCGCCGCTGGAGCGTCAGGATTGGCTGGGGGTGCTGGGCCTGGGTTTTTGTGGCTACTACCTGTCGAGCTTTCTGGACTTTTGGGGGCTGGAGTACATCAGCGCTTCGCTCGAGCGCTTGATCCTGTACCTCAACCCCACGCTGGTGCTGGTGCTGGGTTGGTTTCTGTTTAAAAAGCGCATTGCACAACGCCAAGCGGTGGCCATGGCCATCAGCTACTCGGGTGTGTTGGTGGTGTTTGGACACGAGCTGAGTCTGGCGGGCGCGAATGCCGCTTTGGGCGCGCTCTTGGTGTTTTTGAGCGCCGTGACTTACGCGGTGTATTTGACCTACAGCGGCCAGCTGGTCAAGCGTCTGGGCTCTTTGCGCTTGGCGGGTTGGGCCAGCACAGCCGCTTGTGGTTTTTGCCTGGTGCAATTTGCCTTGCTCAGACCTTTGGATGTATCGCATGTGCACGAACAGGTGCTTTGGCTGTCGCTGCTCAATGCGGTGGCCTGTACGGCTTTGCCGGTGCTGCTGGTCATGATGGCCATTGAGCGCATCGGGCCGGGCCTGACGGCGCAAACGGGCATGATCGGCCCCATGTCCACCTTGCTGATGGGCGTGTGGATTTTGGGCGAACCTTTTAACGCATGGATCATCGCCGGAACCGTTTTGGTTTTGAGCGGTGTGTTTTGGGTCACGCGGCCAAACGGCCGCACTACATAATTTCAGGAGATCAACATGGACTTGGGCATTGCAGGCAAATGGGCTTTGGTGGGTGGCGCAAGCAAAGGCTTGGGCTGGGGTTGCGCACGGGCCTTGGCGCTCGAAGGCGTGAACGTGGTCATGGTGGCGCGAGGTGCCGAGGTGCTGAACAAGGCGGTGGAAGACTTACGTGCCGAGACCGGCGGCAAAGTCCAGTTGATCGCTGTCGCGGAGGACATCACCACCGAAGCCGGACGCGAAGCCATCTGGAACGTGGCAGGCGGCCCCGGCAAGGACTACGACATCGTGGTCACCAACGCGGGCGGCCCGCCTCCTGGCGACTTCCGCGACTGGAACCGCGAAGCCTGGCTCAAAGCCATCGACGGCAACATGCTCACCCCGATTGAACTCATCAAAGCCACCGTGGACCGCATGGCCGCACGCGGCTTTGGCCGCATCGTCAACATCACCAGCAGCGCCGTCAAAGCGCCCATCGACGTGCTGGGCCTGTCCAACGGCGCGCGCAGCGGCCTGACGGGCTTTGTGGCCGGTGCTTCGCGCAGCGGCATTGCCGCCAAAGGCGTGACCATCAACAACTTGCTGCCCGGTAAATTTGACACCGACCGCATCCGCTCAACCTTGCCCGCCATGGCCCAGAAAGTGGGCAAAACCGTGGAAGAACTGCGCGTGATCCAGCAGGCGCAGATTCCGGCAGGCCGCTACGGCAACCCGCAAGAGTTTGGTGCGATCTGCGCCTTCTTGTGCAGCCAGCACGCGGCTTACATGACGGGGCAAAACGTGTTGGCCGATGGTGGGTCTTACGCAGGGACGTTTTGAGTCGACGCGTTCACCGCCTCGATGACACCCAAATGCCGCCGATGATCAGCGCAAAGGCCAGCGCGTGAAACAGCTGCGGCAACTCACCCAAAAAGGCGGCTGAGAAGATGGCCGCAAAGAGTGGTGTGAGGTTGGCAAAAAAGCCCGCCACCGCCGGGCCTGCCTGCTGAATGCCCAGCCCCCAGCAGCGGTAGGCCAGCACGGCCGGGCCCACGGCCACAAAGGCCAGCGCACTTGCCAGCGGCCAGCCCCAGGTGATCTGTGCGTCGGTCAGGCCCCATTCCATACCTGCAAACAGGCCTGACCAGGCCAGACCGAACACCACTTGCGCGAGCAAGAAAGCAGCCCAGTCGCTCCTGATGGCTTCGGGTTCGTCTTTGCGCGTCAGCATCCAGCTGTACCAAGACCAGCAGGCTGTGGCCAGCAAAATGAACACATCACCGATGACCAGCCGCACCGCCATGAGCTGCGCCCAGTCACCCCGCGACAAGACCACCAGCACACCCAAAATGGACAGTACCGCGCCGTAAATTTGGGCGCGGCGTACCGGGGCTTGAAAAAACAGCGCTCCGATGGCCAGCATCCACACCGGGCCACTGGCGGCCACCAAGGTCACGTTCAGCGGGGTGGAGGTTTGCAGCGCCAGGTATTGCAGCGCGTTGTAGCAGCCCACACCCAGCAAGCTGAGCAGGGCAAAGCGCCGCCAGTGGGGCCACAGGCCGCTGTTGCGCTTCAAGACCCAGGCCGCCAAAGGCAACAAGATGAACAAGGCCACGGCCCAGCGCAAGAAATTGAGCGTGATGGGCGGCACCAAGTTGCTGACCAGTCGGCCCACCACCGCGTTGCCTGCCCACAACAAAGGGGGGACCGTCAGCAGCAAGGCGGTCATGGGCGAGAGTTTCTGGGTCATGCGGCACTTTAGCGGTACGCGGGTTTTCCCGCTGTCGCCAAACTGTCCCCGTTCTCCGCTCGGGGACACGATTCGTGGCAAAGTGTCCCGTCTGAAACCACCATTCCAACAGGAGAACACCATGAGCCTTGCAGTCCAGATCGACCAGAACGGCGGTCCCGAAGTCATGAAACTTGTCGACGTCACGGTGGGTGAGCCCGGCCCCGGCGAGATCCGCATCCGTCACAAGGCCATTGGTTTGAACTTCATCGACGTGTACCAGCGCGGTGGTTTGTACCCACTGCCCATGCCCCTGAAGCTGGGCATGGAGGGTTCGGGCGTGGTCGAAGCCGTGGGCGAGGGCGTGACGCACCTGAAGGTGGGTGACCGCGCCGCTTACGCCAGCCAGCCGCCCGGCAGCTACTGCGAAGTGCGCGTGATGCCCGCCAAGTGCGTGTGCAAGCTGCCCGATGCGATCTCGTTCGAGACCGGTGCGGCCATGATGCTCAAGGGTTTGACGGCGCAGTATTTGCTCAAGCGCACGCTGCCCCAGGGCGGCCTGAAAGCCGGTGACTTTGTGCTGTTCCACGCCGCCGCCGGTGGCGTGGGCCTGATCGCCTGCCAGTGGGCCAAGGCGCTGGGCCTGCGCCTGATTGGCACGGCCGGCAGCGATGCCAAGTGCGCACTGGCTTTGGCCAACGGCGCGGAGTTTTGCATCAATTACTCCACCGAAGACTTCCAGGCGAAGGTCAAGGAAATCACGGGTGGCAAAGGCGTGAAGGTGGTTTACGACTCGGTGGGCAAAGACACTTGGGACAAGTCGCTCGACTGCTTGGCACCATTTGGTTTGATGGCCAGCTTCGGCAATGCCTCAGGCCCTGTGGCCCCGTTTGCCCCTGGCATCTTGGGCCCCAAGGGTTCAATCTATGTGACGCGCCAGACCTTGTTCAGCCACATCACCACCCGTGAAAACACGCAAGAGATGGCCGACGATTTGTTCGAGGCGGTGACCAGTGGCAAAGTGAAGATCCACATCGACCAGACCTTCCCGCTGGCGCAAATCCAGGACGCGCACATCGCCCTGGAAGCCCGCAAAACCACGGGTTGCACCATCATCACTTTGTAACGGCCAGTTGATTGGGCTGATTTCGTAGGAGCCCACCCTGTGGGCGATGGACTTGAATGGCGTGTGCCACGTCCATCGCCCACGGGTGGGCTTCTACACGCACAACTTCAGACTTCAGGCCGCCGGTAGATCGATCAGGTACTCGTGGCTTGGAGACCACTTACCTAGACTTCGGTCGCGCCGCCGGTCATCCTTTCAGTCGCGGGTCAAGGTCATCCGTCTTGTCTACAGAGAAGCTGCGACCGCTTTGACGCGAGCTTGGGTGATTTGCACGCCAATTTGCGGGCCTTTGAGGCCCTGTGCCACCGCCGCTTGGGCAATGGGGGCGGTCTCCACAGACAACGCTGCCTTCTGCGCCTGCAACAGCCGTGCCGCTTGCGGGTAAGCCGCCTCTTCAAACCCCAGCCGCCCGCGCGCATCGCATTCGCAAGCTTGCAGCACCCGCTCAAAACGCTCGGCTTGGCGGAACGCGTCGCAGCGTTCTAGTAATCGCATCATGGCTTCGGCGTTCAGGTCGGCGCTGCGGTGGATGTTGCCGTGTTCACGCGCCACCACTTCGGCCAGTTCCTTGCCCTCGGTCGGCACGCGCAGGCGCTCGCAAACCTTTTGCAAGAGCTTCACGCTGCGCCCTTCGTGGCCAATGTGGCGCGGCAGCACGTTAGCGGCTGTGGTGCCCTTGCCCAGGTCGTGCATCAGGCAGGCCACGCGCACCGACAGCGGCGTGTTCAGCCGGGCGGCCATGTCCATCACCATCATCATGTGCACGCCCGTGTCCACTTCGGGATGGTATTCGGCCCGTTGCGGCACACCCCAAAGGCGGTCCAACTCAGGCAGCAACACGCGCAGGGCACCACATGCACGCAGCACCTCAAACATTCTTGAGGGCCGCTCGCTCATCATGCCTTTGGTCAGTTCCTGCCAGACGCGCTCGGGCACCAAGTGGTCCACTTCGCCGTCCTCGACCATCTGGCGCATCAACGCCATGGTTTCGTCGGCCACAGAAAAGTCGGCAAAGCGCGCCGCAAAACGCGCCACGCGCAGGATGCGCACAGGGTCTTCGGCAAAGGCGTGCGTGACATGGCGCAGCACTTTGGCCTGCAAATCCCGCTGGCCGCCATAGGGGTCCACGATCTGGCCAGTCCAAGTGCTGGGCAGCGCGTGGGCCAGCGCCTCGGGCACGGCCATGGCGTTCACGGTGAGGTCGCGTCGGGCCAAGTCTTCTTCAAGGGTCACGCTGGGGTCGGCTTGTACCGCAAAACCTTTGTAGCCCCGTGCCGTCTTGCGCTCGGTGCGGGCGAGGGCGTATTCCTCGCGGGTCTGTGGATGCAAAAACACCGGGAAGTCCTTGCCCACGGGCATGAACCCCTCAGCGGTCATGGCTTCGGGCGTGCTGCCCACCACCACCCAGTCGCGGTCGTTCACGCGTTCACCCATCAAGGCATCACGCACCGCACCGCCGACGACAAAAACCTGCATGTCCGTGTCTGCCTTCAGCGAGAAAGCCGGAAGGGCTCTTCGAAGTCGATGAAGTCCTGCTCGGCCAGCGCGTCGTCAATCCAGGCCTTCACACCGGGCAGAGCGCATACGCGGTCCATGTAGGCGGCCACATCAGCTGGCACGGGCAGGGCGTAAGTTTTGATGCGCATGACCACGGGCGCAAAGTAAGCGTCGGCGATGGTGAATGGGCCAAACAGCATGGGGCCACCGTGCGCTGCCAGCAGGCCGCTCCACAGGTTGCAAATACGGTCCAAGTCGGCACGAACGGCCGGTTTATCGCGCAGGGCCAAAGCGCCAATCTCGGGCAGGTGTGCTTCGATGTTCATGGGGCAAGCGCTGCGCAGGCCTCCAAAGCCGCTGTGCATTTCGGCGCAGATGCTGCGCGCACGGGCACGTGCGGCGCGCTCTTGCGGCCAAAGCTGCTTTTCAGGGAACTGCTCGGCCACGTATTCCGCAATCGCCAGCGTGTCCCAAATGGCCAGTCCGTCGTGCACCAGCACAGGCACCTTGCCCACCGGGTTGACGTCTTTGAGCGCGGTCTTGAACTGCGAGTCGGGCGCAAAGCTGTCAAAGCGAACAAAGACCTCTTCAAAGTCAATGCCCGCTTGGCGCAGCAGCACCCACGGGCGCATGGACCAAGAAGAGTAGTTTTTGTTGGCGATGTAGAGCTGGATCATGGTTTTTCCCGAAAATCAGACCATGCATGTTAACGGCCACAGGCGAGAGAAGAGGCCCAATCTGCATCAAAGTGTTGCGAAGCGCTAAGAGCGAAGTGCCAAGTGTCAAAAGGGGCGAAGGGTGAAAAAGGATCAATGAGCCCAAGGTGTGTGAGGGGATGCGGCGGGTGACGATTCACGGTACACCGTCATGAGGAACCCGCCGCATCCCCTCACACACCCTCAACTGAGACCACCGACGCTCAAGCCATAGCAAACACCACTCAAGAAATCACAGCCCATGCAAGGCCAGAATTCAGCGCCCCGCCCCCGCACGCCAGCGGTTCAACTTGCTGCGCGGGCCGCGATGCCCCAGATAAGTCGGCGCCACGCCTGCGGCAGACGCGGCTGCGATGCCCAAAGCCTGTAAGTCCGGCAACTTGCCCGTGGCCACGTTGTCCACTTTCATCGACGCCAGATTGTCCCGGCTCATGAGGGGCTCGCCCGGGGCCAGCTCCATGGCCGCTGCTTGCAGCCAGCCCACCCACATCGGCAAACCAATGACCGGACGGCCCCGGCCCTGGTTCACGCCCGCCCACTGTCCTGCCAGCTTGACCAACTCGCCCAGCGTCAACACATCCGGGCCGCACAACTCGTAGGTCTGGCCAATGGTGTCCGGCTTTTGCAGGCAGACCGCCACGGCGCGGGCCACATCGGCCACCCACACGGGCTGAAAGCGTGTGCCACTGCCCGCCAAGGGCATGAAAGGGGCCACGCTTTGCAGGTCTGCAAACAGGTTGAGGAATTTGTCTTCGGCCCCAAAAATCACGCTGGGGCGCAAGATCGTCAGCTGAAGCCCCGCGTTGTGCAAAACCGTCTCTCCGCGCGCCTTGCTGCGCTGGTACATCGAAGGGCCTTGCGGGTCAGCGCCCAGGGCGCTGACATGCACCAGACGCTGCACGCCCGCTTTCTTCATGGCGCTGGCGATCTTGCCGGGCAAATCGACGTGAACGTTTTCAAAACGCTCTTCGCTGCCGTGCAGCACGGCCACCAGGTTCACCACCGCGTCGTGGCCAGGCATCAGCCGGGCCAGGTCGGCTTCCTTGTGAACAGAGGCTTCGATCACGGTCAGCCCCGGCAGACTTTGCACGCTGGCCGCATTCACGGCACGGCGGGTGGGCACGGTGATGTGCCAGCCGAGGCGGGCGAGTTGCTCGCAAACGTGGCGGCCGACAAAGCCGCTGCCCCCCAAGACCAGAACGCGCCGTGTGCTCATGCCGCGCTCAAGCCGCTGACGGCTTGGTGCATGGCGTCCATGGCTTGATCAACGATTTGGGTGCGCCATGCGTCGGTGTCGACGTAAAACGCATCCATCAGGTCTTGTTTGATCTGCTTTTTGAGGGCCTCGGGTGCTTCGGGGTGCAGGTGCAGCCAGTGGTCGCCGCGCAGGGCACCGATGACCTTGTCTTGGGTTTGTGTGCCGTATTCCATGGCAATGCCGGTGTACTCGGCCTGCGGGCATTCCTGATAGGCCGACATCCACATCAGGCCCGTGAGGAAGGCCGAGCTGGACGAACCGTCGTAGATGGAGGTGATGCCCTGGCCCCACCAGGCTTTGGCGCGGGTGTAGGCCGCTGCGTCGTCGGCGCAGGCAAAAATGCGCTCACCGACACCGCTGGGGCCTAGGCCCGTGTGCAGGTCGATCCAGGCCATTTTCTGGCAGCGCTGGCCGTACTTTTGCAGCACTTGGCGCAAGGTGAGGTTGCTCCAGGTGGGGGCTTGGCCGCCAAAGAACAGACCGTCCGGAAACTCGTGCTGCCCTTTGGAGACTGCGGCCTGAAAGGCTTTCATGCCGCGTTCGGCGATGTAATGTGCGGTGGCGGCAGCGTTGGCGGGATCCGGCGGCCAGACTTCGGGCAGCAACAGGGGGTGGATTTCCTTGTAGGCCTCGTTGCTGGGCAGTGGCTTGGAGAAGTCCTGGAAGTTGCGGTTGATGTCCACGTTTTCGTGGGTCACGCGCCGAACATGCGAAAAACCATGCGGGTTGAGCGCATGGATGTAGAGCACGGCCACGCCGCTGGCCTTGGCCGCGTCGCGCCAAGCGGTGTTTTGCAAGGCATGGATTTGTACGCCCGAGCCGCAGTAGCCCTCGACCCCATGGCAGGCGCTGCTGATGACCAGCAGCTGCTTGGCATCGGGCGAGCCATCGAGCACCACGTCCATGGCCAGCGCTTCGCCGTCCCGGCCCTTCAAGGGGTGGATGTTGGAATCTACCGTGAGGCCTGCAGCCTGCGCGGCACTCAGGAATTTCTGGCGGGCTTCGGCATAGCTTTTGGAAAAGCCGTTTTGGATGTCGGTCATGCAGATGAGTCGTTCTAACGGGTCGTTCAAGCAGTTTGTGTCGGATTGGCCAGCCACTGCGTGGCGAGCTCGACCCAGTAAGTGCCGCCCAGCGGGATCAGGTCGTCATTGAAGTCGTAGCTCGGGTTGTGCAGCGTGCAGGGTCCGCCGCCGTGGCCCATTTCGCGGTGCGCACCATCGCCATTGCTGATGAAGACGTACGCGCCTGGCTTGGCTTGCAACATGTACGAGAAATCTTCCGCGCCCATGGTGGGCTCTTGGTTCAGCACCTGCTCGGCCCCCACGATGCCGTTCATCACCTGGCGTGCAAAGTCGGCCTCCAAGGCGCTGTTGATGGTGGGTGGGTAGTTGCGGTGGAACTCGAATTCGCATTGCGCACCAAAAGCCGTGCAGATGGACTCGGCCACGAGTTTCATGCGGGTTTCGATCAGGTCCAGTACCTCGATGCTGAAGGTGCGCACTGTACCCTGCAGTTCGCAAAAATCGGGCACCACGTTGGTGGCTTCGCCCGCGTGGATCATGGTGACCGAGATCACGCCCGCGTCCACCGGCTTTTTGTTGCGGGTGATGATGGTCTGAAAGCCTTGCACCATTTGGCAGGCCACCGGCACGGGGTCGATGCCATTGTGCGGCAGCGCGGCGTGGCTGCCCTTGCCACGGATGGTGATCTTGAACTCGTTGCTCGATGCCATCACGGGGCCTGCGCTCACGGCAAAGGTGCCCACCGGGGCGCCAGGCCAGTTGTGCATCCCAAACACGGCTTGCATGGGGAACTTGTCAAACAAACCGTCTTTGATCATCTCGCGGGCACCGCCACCGCCTTCTTCGGCGGGTTGGAAGATCAAATACACCGTGCCATCAAAGTCGCGGTGCTTGGAGAAATGCTTGGCTGCAGCCAGCAGCATGGCGGTGTGGCCGTCGTGGCCGCAGGCGTGCATCTTGCCTTGGTGTTTGCTGGCGTGGGCGAAGGTGTTGAACTCTTGCATGGGCAGGGCGTCGATGTCGGCGCGCAAGCCAATGCCGCGCCCGCAAGCGCCGCCGTCACGCCCATGCACGATGCCGACCACGCCGGTGGTGCCCATGCCGCGGTGGATGGGGATGCCCCAGTCGGTCAGCTGCTGCGCCACCACGTCGGCGGTGCGCACTTCTTGGAAGCACAGCTCGGGGTGAGCGTGAATGTCTTTGCGAATGGCCGCAATGCTGGCCGCGTCGGTGAGGATGGAGTCGATGATTTTCATGGGTACAGTCTAGCCACACTTGGGGCGGATTGCCAACACCCCCGCGCACATGGGGGACAAACGGGCCGCCTGCCAGGGTGCGGGTTTAGGCCACAATCAGACCGAACGCTTGCCCCACGCCAGTCTTAACCTTTCACACAGCCCCATGATTGACGCCCTTTTGGACTCCCAAACCGTGCGCGGCGCCTGCCCGCACGATTGCCCCGACACCTGCGCCTTGCTGACCACGGTGGAAAACGGCCGAGCCACCAAAGTGCAGGGCAACCCGGCGCACGCCCATACCGATGGCGTGCTGTGCACCAAAGTGTCGCGCTACACCGAGCGCACCTACCACCCAGAACGCCTGCTGCAGCCCCTGAAACGTGTTGGCCCCAAAGGTTCGGGCCAATTCGCGCCGGTGAGTTGGGACGAGGCGCTGGACGATATCGCCACACGCCTGAAAGCCATCGCCGCTCGCGACCCGCAGGCCATCCTGCCCTACAGCTACGCGGGCACCATGGGCCTGGTGCAAAGCGAGTCGATCGCGGCGCGTTTTTTCCACCAGCTGGGCGCGTCGCTCTTGGACCGCACGATTTGCGCCTCAGCCGGGGCCGAAGCCCTGACCCAGACCTTGGGCAACAAGGTGGGCATGAAGGTCGAGTTTTTCGCCGAATCCAAGCTCATCGTCATCTGGGGCAGCAATTCGATTGGCTCTAATCTGCACTTTTGGCGCCTGGCGCAAGAGGCCAAGCGCAACGGCGCGAAGCTGGTCTGCATTGACCCCCGGCGCAGCGAAACGGCCGAAAAATGCCACGAGCACATTCCGCTTCGCCCCGGCACCGACGCCGCACTGGCGCTGGCCCTCATTCACGAGCTGTTCATGAATGGCTGGCTAGACCAGGATTACATTGACCGCTACACCTTGGGCTGGGAAGCTTTGAAGGCCCGCGCCTTGCAGTGGACGCCCGAGCGCGCAGCCGAAGTCTGCGGCGTGCCGGTTGAGCAAATTCGCCAGCTGGCGCGCGACTGGGGCACCACACAGCCCGCCGCCATCCGCCTGAACTACGGCATGCAGCGCGTGCGCGGGGGCGGCAACGCAGTGCGGGCCATCGCCTGCTTGCCTGCGCTCACCGGCGCTTGGCGGCACCGAGCGGGCGGGGTGTTGCTCAGCAGCTCGGGGCATTTTCCGGTGAAGCGGGCGGCCTTGCAGCGGCCCGATTTGTTGGGCGAGCGGCGTCCGCGCACGATCAACATGAGCACGATTGGCGACGATTTGCTGCGCCCAGCGTCGCCCACGTTTGGCCCGCAGATCGAAGCCCTGATCGTTTACAACAGCAACCCGGTGGCCGTGGCCCCCGAGTCGGGCAAGGTGGTAAAGGGCTTTGCCCGCGAAGACTTGTTCACCGTGGTGCTGGAGCATTTCCAGACCGACACGGCCGACTACGCCGATTTCATCTTGCCCGCCACCACGCAGCTGGAGCACTGGGATATCCACACCAGCTATGGCCACACCGATGTGCTGCTCAACCGCCCGGCGATTGCGCCCGTGGGCGGTGCACGCACCAACACCGACATCTTCCGGGCGCTGGCCCAGCGCATGGGGTTTGACGATCCGTGTTTTGCCGAAAGCGACGAAAGCCTGTGCCGCAGCGCCATTGGCGACGAGAAAGACTTTGAGCAGCTGCTTGAGCACGGCTTTGCTTCGCTGCCTGTGCCCGATGCGCCCTTTGCCCAAGGCGGCTTTCCATCGCCATCGGGCAAGTGCGAGTTTTTCAGCCAACGCTTGGCCGATCAGGGCTTGGATGGTTTGCCTGACCATTTGCCCAACTACGAATTGGCTGCGCCCGGTGGCCGCTACCCGCTGGCTATGATCTCACCGCCTGCGCGCAACTTCCTCAACTCCACCTTTGTCAACGTGCAAAGCCTGCGCGACATCGAAGCCGAGCCGGTGCTGGAAATGCACCCAGGCGATGCGGCCCAGCGCGGCATTGCCGACGGCGCGGTGGTGCGTGTGTTCAACGACCGGGGCACTTACCACTGCAAGGCGCGCTTGAACCAGCGTGCGCGACCCGGCGTGGTCAACGGTTTGGGCATCTGGTGGCGCAAGCTGGGCCTGAACGGTACCAATGTGAACGAACTCACCAGTCAACACCTGACCGACCTGGGCCGAGCGCCTGTGTTTTACGACTGCTTGGTGGAGGTGGCCGCCGATCCCGCCTTCAAACCGACCGTTCATTCTGCGGCCACAGCCAAGGCCTGACCCTTCAAAAAAACCATTCAAACACCATGCCCGAACTGAACATCGAACGCACACACACCCTGGGACTGGCCGGGGCTCGCGCCGTGGCCGAACGCTGGCGCGAACAGGCTGAACAGGAATGGGGCATGAGCTGCGAATCCGAGCCAGGTGAGGAAGAAGACTTCATGCGTTTTGCCCGCAGCGGCGTGAGCGGTGAGTTGGTCGTGACCGAGACCCGTTTTGATTTGCAGCTGAAACTGGGCTTTTTGCTGGGCGCTTACAGCGGCAAGATCGAAGAAAAAATCCAGGCCAATCTGGATGAGTTGCTAGGACCCGTGGTCTGAAGCCTTGCGTTTGGCCCCGTTGTTGTCATACCCGGCTTGACCGGGTATCCATGGCGATCGAAAGCATGGACCCCCGATCGAGTCGGGGGTGACAAAAAGTGTGTGTCGTGTGTGACAAATAGTCTGTGTCGGGGGGTGACAAATAGTCTGTGTCGGGGGTGACAAATAGTCTGTGTCGAGATTGACAAAGAGTCTTGGTCGGTGGCGAAGAGAGAGGGTCAACGCCGAGGTGCAAGGGCAGGTATGTTTCCCGTTCAAGGCAAATCTTTGTTGGCCTCGGCCATGGGCGAGGTGCGCGGCCCAACCGAGCCCAGACGTGCTTTGAGCGACTGCGGCTGGCGCGTCAGGATGGCGGCGTAGTTGGTGGTGTTGGACAGCACTTTTTTAACGTAATCGCGGGTTTCCTGGAAGGGGATGTTTTCGGCCCAGATGGCCGCTTCTAGCACGGGGCCGTTGCGCCAGTTGCGCGAGCGGCCCGGCCCGGCGTTGTAAGCGGCTGTCGCCAAAGGCATGGAGCCTTCAAAGTCGTCCAGTACCAACTTCAGGTAACCCGTGCCAATGGCCACGTTCACTTCACGGTCGTTGATCTGATCGGGGGTGAAGCCGGTCATGCCGATCTTTTTGGCCGTCCATTTGGCGGTGGCCGGCATGACCTGCATCAGGCCCGATGCGCCCACATGTGAGCGAGCGTCCATGACGAAGCGGCTTTCTTGCCGAATCAAGCCGTACACATAAGCCGGGTCGAGGCGGATCTCGCCTGCGCGGCGCACCACCGTCTCGCGCAGCGGCATGGGAAAGCGTTGATCAAAGTCAATCACGTCCTTGGTGCGCTCGCTGGTGTTGATGCAACGGTCCCAGACCTGGCGCTGGCAGGCCAGGTCGGCCGCGGCCAGCAGCTCGCGGTCGTTCATGCCACCGGGCGTGTGCAAGTTGGTGCTGTAGTTCCACTCGCGGTTGCCTTCGGGGCGCAGGCCCAACTGGATGGCGTACAAGGCGCGCTGCAGGCCGGGGTTGATGAGGGCTGCAGCTTTTTCTTGCGGTGTCAGGGCGCTGGGGCGCTCGGGCACGGAGATGGCTTGGCCCAGGTCTTCTAGCGCCAGCTGCTCATAAAAACCGCGCACGCTGGCGATCTGGCGCAGCAGGCTTTGGGCTTCCTGGCGCTGGCCCTCACTGGTGCCGGTGGTCAACAAGGCGCGTGCACGCCAATAGACCCAAGCCGGGTCCTTGCGGGCGTCAGCGCTCATGGCCTGTGTGGCGCTCAGCACCTGCGGCCATTGGCCTTGGCGCAAGGCAGCTCGCACCTTCCAAGCCAACAGGTCGTCGTTCAGGTCATTGTCTTTTTGCACCTTGGCAAAGTAGCTGGCCGCGTTATCTTGCAGTTTTTGGGCCGCTTGTTTGCCGATCACGGCCCAGGTCCAGTTGCGTTCTTCAGCGCTCAGCTGAATGGACCATCGACGGCTCAGCAAATCGGCGGCCTCGTCCGGGTCTTTGGCGGCCAGTCGGATCAGGGCCAGCACGGCCAGCTCTTTGCGGCTGCGGGTGATGGCCAAAATGCGCTTGTCCAGGTACTTGGCCGGGTCGGAGTGGATCAGGGCCACTTGCTCGGACAGGCGTGGCGCTTCGATGTCCACCGCCGCTTGAGCCGCTCGGGGGCGGTTGGCGTCCATGGCGATGCGGGCCTTGCGCCACAGGTCCAGCGCCTGGATCTGGCGGCCCGAGTGCAGGTGTTCGGCCACATAGGTGCAGCCGTCGTCGGCCTCGCGCTGTGCGTACCACAGGCGCAGTGCTTCTTCGGCCACGTCGGCCTTGCTGTTCATGGCCTCAGTGGCCAGTGCGTAGCAGCGCACTTCGCGGTCGTCGCGCATGCGAAAGCGGGGGTATTCGGCGGTGAAGGTGGCCCAATCGCGGCGCTTGCCCAGCTGTTGCAGCCAGTCGTTGCGCAGGCGGTCTTCATAGTAGCTGCCTGCGTAGGTGTTCAAAAAGCTGCGGATTTCAGAGGCAGGCGCGGTGTCCAGCCGGGTGCGCATCTCCCAATAGGCGGCCAGTGGCTCCAGCACATGGCCACGGGCTTGGGGCAGCAGGGCCGACAGCCGTTTGGCATCATTTTTGCGAAACGCCTGTTGCATCTCCAGCAGCACCTCGTCTGCCCGGTTTTGAGCTTGGGCGGGCCAGGCCCACAGGCCTGTCATGGTCATGGCGCTCAGCAGTGTCAAAATGCATCTTAATTTCATGGGTCGATTATGGACAAAGCCGAAGCAAAACGCGCCTTGAGAAAAGCCTTGGTGGAAGAAAGGTTGAACCTGCCGGACCGCCTGGCGCGGGCCGAAGCCTTGCAGCGCGTCATGCGCATCTGGTTGTTTGACCGCCCCGAGACCGTGATTGGCGCCTATTGGCCCATCAAGGGTGAGTTCGATCCGCTGCCTGTGCTGCACCGCTGGAAGGAAGACGGCGAGCTCAATGGCGAGCCCCAGCGTCGCCGCATCGGCCTGCCGGTGGTCAACAAGCAGCACAAAACCCTGACTTTCCACACTTGGTACCCCGGCTGCCCGATGGAAGAAGATGCTTACGGCATCCCCAAACCCAAGGACACCGAAGTCATCGTACCGACCTTGCTGTTTGTGCCCTGTGTGGGCTACGGCATTGGCGGCTACCGCCTGGGCTATGGCGGCGGCTTTTACGACCGCACCTTGGCCACCTTGCAGCCCAAGCCCTTTACGGTGGGGCTGGGTTATACCCATGGGTTCCTCGACGAGCTGGAGCCCGAAGAGCACGACGAGCCGCTGGACGCCATCCTGAACGACAACGGAGTGGTCTGGCCGGTTTGAGCCAGACCCGAGAAAACCATGGCCAGACCCAAATCCGCAACCCACGACATCAAACGCGACGCGATCCTCGACATCGCCGCGCAATGCTTTGCCCAGCGCAGCTACCCTGCCGCCAGCATGAACGAGATCGCCACGGCATGTGGCACCTCCAAGGCTCGGCTGTACCACTATTACGACAGCAAAGAGTTGATTTTGTTTGACTTGCTGGACCGCCACACCCAGCGCCTGTTGGCTGTGATCGCGCAAACCGAAGCCAATGCACAACGCAAGGACCTGAACGACCGGGCGACGCTGCACGAGTTGGTTCGAGCGTTTTTGCAGGAGTACGAAACCTCTGCCACCCGCCACGCGGCCTTGCTCAACGACACCCAGTTTTTGAGCGACGCGCCAGACCCGGCCTTGGGCGGGGCATCCGTGTCACCGCGTGAGTTGATCCTGAACCGCCAGCGCGACATCGTGGCTGCCATGACCCGCTTCATGAAACGTGCCTATCCCGAGCGACTGACCCCCACCAACCAGACGGCCCTGACCATGATGCTGCTGGGCATGATCAACTGGACCTTCACCTGGCTGCGCCCGGGCGGGCCGATCAGCTATGCGGCTTTTGCCGATGAAGTCATCGGGATGCTGGAAAAGGGGCTGGGACAAAGCGCTGGGTAAATCGCTCAGTTGAGCTTCGATCTGTAGACCTGAGGTCTTGCATGTCGACTCAAAGCGCGTCCAGCTCACGGTGCCGCTTGAGGGTGAGCCAGCGGGCGCTGAAATTTTGTGCCAGCTGCTCGACCATAAAAACCGAGCGGTGCTGACCCCCAGTGCAACCAATGGCCACCGTGACGTAGCTGCGGTGGTCGCGCTCAATGGCTGGAATCCATTGCTTCAAAAACCCTTCAATTTGCAACTGCATCTGCACAAACTCTTCGGACTGGCGCAGGTAGGCTTGCACCGGCTCGTCACGTCCGGTCAGCGGTTTCAGGGCGCTTTCGTAATGTGGGTTGGGCAGCATGCGCACGTCAAACACGTAGTCGGCGTCGGTCGGGATGCCGCGCTTGAAGCCAAAGGATTCAAAGACCAGCGTCAATTGGGCAGTGGGGGCACTGACCAGGGATTTGATGTAGGTTTGCAGTTGGGCCGAGCGCAGCAAGCTGGTGTCGATGACGTGGGCGCGTTCGCGCAAATCGGCCAGCAACTCTCGTTCGAACTCGATGGTTTCAAACAAGGCTTTGTCGCTTTGGGGTCTGTTGCCGCCGGACAGCGGGTGTTTGCGTCGTGATTCCGAGTATCGGCGCTGCAAAGTGTCCGAGTGGGCGTCCAGAAATACCGACTTGACGGTCATGCCCATGTCGCGCAGCAAGTTCATTTGCTCGGGCATCAGGTGCAGAGAATTGGCGCTGCGCACGTCAATGGCAATCGCCAGGCGTTGCTCTTCTTGCTGCTGCTCCAACTTGACAAAAGGGATCAGCAGCTCGGGCGGCAGGTTGTCCACGCAGTAATAACCTGCGTCTTCGAGCGCATGAAGCGCCACCGATTTGCCGGAGCCGGACATGCCGGTGATGAGGATGATGTCCATGCTCAGCTTTGTGCGGCGTTGCGGCCTTAGGGTTTCAGCGGGGTATAGCCCAGCATTTCGCGGGCGTGGGCCAAGGTGGTGGCAGACAACTTTTCGCCACCCAGCATGCGGGCAATTTCGTTCACGCGCTCTTCGCCATTGACGCCGCGCACCTGGCTGCTGACCTGGCCCTTGGCCGCGGCTTTGCTCACCAGCAGGTGGTGGTCTGCGCAGGCGGCCACCTGGGGCAGGTGGGTCACGGCCAACACTTGGCGGTGTAGGCCCAGTTGCTTCATCAATCGGCCCACGGTTTCGGCGACAGCACCGCCCACACCCGAGTCCACCTCGTCAAAAATCAAGGTGCCGGCTTCGCCCAGTTCGCTGGTGGTGACCGCAATGGCCAGTGCAATGCGCGAGAGCTCGCCACCCGAAGCCACTTTGCCCACGGGCCGGGGCGTGCTGCCTTCGTGCCCTGCCACCAGAAAGCTGACTTCTTCGAGACCGTGCTGTGCGGGTGCGTCCAGCGTTTGCAGCTGTACCTCGAAGCGGCCACCTTGCATGCCCAGTTGCTGCATCGCGTTACTGACGGCTTGGGCCAATGGTTTGGCGGCTTTTTGGCGTTGATTTGATACGGCTTTGGCTGCTTGCAGGCAGGCTTTGTGGGCAGCTTGTTCGGCTTTTTGCAGGCTGTCCAGGTCGGCTGCCGCATCGAGCTGGGCCAGCTCTTGACGCCAGGTTTGCAAACTCAGGGGCAGTTCGTCGGGTGTTTTTTTGTAGCGCCGGGCCAGCGACAGCCACAGGCCCATGCGCTCGTCCAGTTGGGCCAGGTGCTCTGGGTCCAGATCGGTTTTTCGCAAATAAGTGTGCAGGCTGTGTGCCACGTCTTCGGCCTGAGCCTGCGCAGACACCAGCACCTCGGCCAGGGCGTTGAATTCGGGCTCGTACTGCCCCAAAGATTGCAGGGTTTGGATGGTGCGGGTCAGCTGGCGCAGCGCGCCGCCTTCGCTCTCGCTGTCACCGCCTTCGAGCAAAACCGTGCTCTGGTTGGCCCCGTCAATCAAGGCCTGCGCATTGGCCAATCGGCTGTGCTGGCTGCTCAGCTCTTGCCATTCGTCCACCTGCGGGTTCAATTTTTCCAACTCGCCGATTTGCCAGGCGAGGCGTTCGCGTTCATTGGCCAAGGTGCTTTGCGCTTGCTGGGCATCAGTCAGCGTTTGCTGGGCTTGGCGCCAAGCTTGCCAAGCGGCTTTGAGCGGGCGCGTGTCGGTGCCCGCATAGGCATCGAGCAAGCCGCGTACCGCGTCAGGTCGGGTCAGACTTTGCCAAGCGTGCTGGCCGTGGATGTCCAGCAGCTGCTCGCCCAGTTCGCGCAGTTGCGTGGCGGTGGCGGGGCTGCCGTTGACCCAGGCGCGGCTTTTGCCCGCGGCGTCCACCGTGCGGCGCAGCAGCAAATTGGCGCTGGCCTCAAACCCGGCATCTTCGAGCCAAGCCTGAATGCGGGATGTGGGTTCAAATTCGGCGCAGACCTCGCAGCGGCTGGCACCTTCGCGCACCACGCTGGCTTCGGCGCGGGCACCCAAGGCCAGTTGCAGCGCGTCGATCAAAATGGATTTGCCCGCACCGGTCTCGCCGGTCAATACGCTAAAGCCTGAGCTCAGGTCCAGCGCCAGTTCGTGCACGATCACAAAGTCGCGCAGGGTGATGTGCGTCAGTGCCACGGTTTAAGCGCCCTCATTCCAGTGCATTTTTTTGCGCAAAGTGTCGAAATAATTCCAGCCCGCCGGGTGCAAAAAGCGCACTTTGTGCTCGGAGCGATTGACCACGATCCGGTCGCCCAGGATCAAATCGGCCAACGATTGCATGTCAAAGTTGGCGCTGACGTAGCGCCCAGCCACGATCTCGATGCTGATCTCTGAGGATTCGGGCAACACGATCGGCCGGTTGGACAAGGTGTGAGGGGCGATCGGGGCCATGACCCAACCGCCAATGGCCGGGTGCATCAAGGGGCCGCCGACCGAGAGTGAATAAGCCGTGGAGCCCGTGGGCGTGGCGATGATCAGGCCGTCGGCACGTTGGTTGGACACAAAGTGCCCATCGACCTCGACCCGCAACTCCACCATGCCCGAGGTGCCGCCCCGGTTGACCACCACATCGTTCATGGCCAGCGCACTGAACACGCAGCGCTGGTCGCGCACGACCCTGGCTTGCAGCAAGCTGCGGTCTTCGGCTTGGTAATGGCCCTGCAGCATGGGCTGCAGCACATCTTTGTAAGTTAGCAGCGGGATGTCGGTGATGAAACCCAGCCGCCCCTGGTTGATGCCCATTAAAGGCAGGCCATGGCGGGCCATTTGGCGGCCTATGCCGAGCATGGTGCCATCGCCGCCAATCACCAGGCCCAGATCGCACTGCGCGCCGATCTCGGCCATCTCCAGCACAGGGTATTGGTTCAGACCCGTGTGTGAAGCGGTTTCCCGGTCCAGCACCACGTCGCAGCCTTGTCGCGTCAAGAACTGGGCCACGTCGTCCAGAGCGCGGCGTGAACTCTCCAGCGCCCCGCCATGCGCGGTGGTGTGGTATTTACCAAAGAGTGCAACGTGACGGAACTTGGAGCTCATTCGCAAATTACATCATTAAAATGACCACATGCTAGATGATCGTGCCAAGTTATTGCTCAAAGCCCTGGTGGAACGCTACATTGCGGACGGCCAGCCTGTGGGCTCGCGCACGCTCTCCAAAGC
>JBIKQY010000009.1:0-21023 GCA_044349465.1 Limnohabitans sp.
CGTGGCCGAAAACAAGGTCAACACGCAAGACGTGAACGTGTTCTTCACCACCGCGCCCTACTTCAACTACAACTGGTCGGTGCATGCCGACATGCCGGCCGATTTGCGCGAAAAAATCAAGGCTGCCTTGTTGGCCTTGAACCCCGCCAACCCCGAGCACGCCGAGATCCTGAAGCTCAACCGCTCGACCCGCTACATCTCCACCACGCCCGAGAACTACAAGGGCCTGGAGTCGGCTGCTCGCAGCGCAGGTCTGCTGTAAAAGCCTGAGCACCACGGCGGTGAAGATCGAACTCTCGGCCTTGGAGGCGCGGCACCCGGCAGCCTTGCCTGGTGCGCCAGCGGCCTTGCGGGCTTTGAACCTGCGTTTTGGTGCAGGCGAGCAGGTGGCCATCATTGGCCCATCGGGCGCCGGCAAGACCACCTTGCTGCAGGTGCTGGCCTGTGCGCAGCGGCCCACACAGGGCACGCTGCAACTGTCGGACGTGAACCCCTGGACCCAGTCGCCTGGCGCACTGCGCCGTTTGCGCGGACAGTTGTTTCTGGCCCCGCAGGTGCCGCCGCTGCCGCCGCGCCAACGCGTGGTGACCTCGGTGCTGGCCGGGCGTTTGCCCAGCATGGGTTTGTGGTCCAGCTTGCGCTCGCTGTTTTATCCCACCGACATCCCAGCCGCTTACGAAGCGCTGGTGCACTTCGACCTGGGCGACAAATTGTTCGACCGCGTGGACCGCCTGTCGGGCGGTGAACGCCAACGCGTGGGCCTGGCCCGCGCGCTGTTGGCCCCGGCCAGCCTGTGGCTGATTGATGAGCCGCTGTCGGCGCTCGACCCGATGCGCGCCCGCATGGCCATGGCCGCTTTGGTGAACCTGGCGGCCGAGCGTCAGGTCACGCTGGTGGCCACGCTGCACCAGGTGGACATGGCGCTGGCGCACTTCCCGCGCATCATCGGCCTGCGCGATGGGCAGCTGGTGTTTGACTTGCCTTCTGCACAGGTCAGCCCCGAGCGCTTGGCGCATCTGTACGACCAGTTCGAGCACGAGTTGCGTGGCGAAGCCCCGCTCATGCCCTCACCCGAAGCCTCTTCAACCCAATCCGCGCCTGCGGTGATGCACTGCCGTTGACGCTGTAGCTGGCTGCACCTGGTTCAAGATGACCGCTTCTGTTTCACACCTGCCTACGCCCCGGCCTCGCCAGGATGCGCCTGCCCGCGACCCGGCCTTTTTCAAGCGGGTGTTTTGGCTGAGCCTGGCTTTGGTGCTGTTGTGGCCGCTGGGCGTGGCCACCGAGTTCCGTTTGTGGGTACTGTGGGAGCCTGAAAACAGAAAAGTGACGGCGCAGTTTTTGTCCACCTTTTGGCCGCTGATCTACAACGCCGAGTTCATGGACATGGTGGTGCGTGAGACGTGGCGCACCGTGGCCATGGCCACGGCGGGCGTCACGCTGGCGCTGGTGCTGGCCATTCCTTTGAGCCTGTTGGCCACACGGGTTTTGTCGCTGTCGGCTTTGTCGGGCCGCATGGACCGTTGGCCTGCGGTGCTGCGTTGGCTGGTGCGTGCCACGCTGATTGTGCTGCGCAGCATTCCGGAGTTGATCTGGGCACTGGTGTTTGTGCGTGTGGTGGGCTTGGGGCCTACGGCAGGCGTGCTGGCCATTGCCCTGACCTATGGCGGCATGCTGGGCAAGGTCTATGCTGAAATTCTGGAAAGCGGCGAGAGCCACGCCACCCAAAACCTGATGCGCAATGGCAGCGGCCGTCTGCAGGCCTTTGTGTACGCCTTGCTGCCCAGCCACGCCGCTGAGTTGGCCTCTTACACCGTGTACCGCTGGGAATGCGCGATCCGCTCCTCGGTGGTGCTGGGCTTTGTGGGCGCGGGGGGCTTGGGCCAACAACTGGACAACTCGATGAAGATGTTCAACGGCGGTGAAGTGGCCACCATGCTGCTGGTGTTCATCGCGCTGGTGGCGCTGGCCGACCGCGTGAGCGCCTGGTTGCGAAAGGCGCTGGCATGAAGTCCTTTTCACGCGAAGCGGCCAACCCCCCCTACAAACTGCCGCCGCCGATCTTTGATGCCCGCTGCAAAGCGTGTTGGTTCACTTTGGCATTGTTGGTCTTGGTGGTGGCCAGTTTTGTGTCGCTCGCCCTGGATTGGGCATCTTTTGCGTCCATGGAAGCGGCGCGCAGCATGGGCCGCTTTGTGGCGGAGTTTTTCCCGCCCGACCTGTCGCCTGCATTTGTCAACAAGGTGGTTTGGGCCGCTTGGGAAACTTTGGCCATGTCGGCACTGGGCACCGTGATAGCTGCGGCGCTCGGCCTGGCGCTGGCTGTGCCCGCCAGCCGCATGTCCACGCAAGACACGGCCTGGCTGCGCAGCCCAACGCGCTGGTTGCTCAATGCCCTGCGCGCCATTCCTGAATTGGTGTTGGCCGCGTTGCTCTTGATTTCGGCCGGTCTCGGGCCCATGGCCGGCACTTTGGCGCTGGCCCTGCATACCACGGGTGTGTTGGGCCGTTTGTTTGCCGAGGCGATGGAAAACGTGCCCACTGGCCCCGGTGACGCCTTGCGCACCCAGGGCGTGGGGCCGCTGCGCGTCTTCTTTTACGCCACTTTGCCCCAGGTTTTGCCGCAGCTCATGAGTTACACGCTGTACCGCTGGGAAAACAACATCCGCGCCGCCTCCGTGCTTGGCGTGGTGGGCGCGGGTGGTTTGGGCCAGATGCTGTCTTTCCACATGGGACTGTTCCACATGAACAAGACGGCCACCATTTTGGCGGCCATGCTGCTCATGGTGGCGTGTGTGGATGCGCTGAGCTTTGCGGCGCGTCGTTGGTTGACGCGCTGAAGCGATGGCTTTTTGGTTCTAAGTCTTAAAAGACAACTGCCTCCAGCAACTCTATGGGATCGCCGTAGTTTTGGGCCATGGCAATCACTTCCGGGTCGCGGAGTGCACACAAAAACCCCTTGTCGATCAGTCGGTTGTCGCCAGCAGTGACCGTGGCATCCAGAATCACCAAGTCCACATGAATGGGGGGCTCCTCCCAGTCGGGCATGGTGCGCCTGATGTAATCGGCGGGTTTGACCAGATCGATTCCGAAGTGCAGCGCACCCGGAGCGTTGGAGCCGGCAGGGTAGATGGTATGGCGTGGGGCCTTGGGATTGAAGCCGCACCCCCCCCCTTCGATTAATCTTCCTCCGATCAGCATGTCCCGCAACAGTTGGGCATCTTCGGTTTCACCACTGACATGGCTGATGTACTCACCTTCAAAGAAAACGCCGATTCGCTCCTTGAAGGGCTCTGCAAAACCGACGGCCCATTGCGGATAAAGGACACCGCTCATGCGCGTGGCCACCGACATGTCGTTTTTGACCGAGTTATGGTCCCACAGGTTGGGACCATGGGAGGCCAGATAGTGCACATAGCAACCGTCTTCGTCTGCGGTCATCTTGCCACGCCAGCGGTTCGTATTGAGTTGGTTGTCGCGCATTTCGGGCGTGAAGCCGATTCGAAAGTCACTGCCGCGCTCGTCGGTAAAGTGCAGATCGAAAGCTGCGCCTTGCGGAAACCGCCGCGCTGTGCATCGCGTGATTTCTCCCACGACATCGATCGGAAAACGAGCTTGCGGGGTATGCAAAAGATCAAGGTTGCGGAAGTAGGTGATCTTGACCCAGCGCTGTCCTTTTTTGCGCAGTGATAGACAAAAAGGATCGAAGACCGAGCAAAACCATGTCGAGACCACAAAACTGGCTCGTGCGAGGATGGGTTTGACGACCTCGGGTATTTCAGTCACGCGGGAGCTGGGTTCCATGTAGACGCGGACTGTGGCGCCACGCGCTTTGGCATGGCCATGGATTGCATCAATGACACGGTTGTCTAGAAGGGGATCAGCCAGAACGAGCACTTCGTCGCCCCTTCGAAATGCGAAGGTGCGCACGAAATTGTCCAGCGCTTGGTAAAAATGCTTGGTGTCGGTGATGGCTGGCGCGAGCGGGATCGGCAGACCGGCGTAAGTTGGCGTGGCATTCATGATCGGTTTGGGTTACGTGTGTTTCAGTCGATGGTGGCTCCGGCGCGTTTGACGGCCATGCCCCAACGGTCCATTTCCGTGGCAATGAATCGACTCAATTCCGCAGGACTACTTGGGTAAACCTCACTGCCGCGACTGGCGAGTTGTTGGCGTAATTCGGGGTTGCTCAAGGCTTTGTTCAAAGCGGCGTTGATTTTTTGAACAATGGCAGGTGGTGTACCTGCGGGGGCAAAAACCGCATCCCAGGCGGTCACCTGAAAACCTTCCAGGCCCGATTCGATCAAGGTGGGAACGTTGGGAAAACTGCCCAGGCGCTGCGCTGAGGTCACGGCCAAAGCCTTGAGCCGATCGCCTCGCACTTGCGGAGCGGTGTTGGGCATGACGTCGATCATGAAGTCGACACGCCCGCCGATTAGATCGATCATGGCTGGAGCACCACCTTTGTAAGGGACATGGACCGCCTCCACGCCAGCTTGTGCTTTGAACATTTCTCCAGTCAGGTGGGATGTGGTGCCATTGCCTGCCGATGCAAAAGAAAAAGAGCCCGGCTTTTCTTTCATCAATTTGATCAGTTCGCCAGGGGTGGTGGCTGCTATCCCAGGGCGAACCACCAGCATGGCCGGGATGCTGCTCAGTCGACCCACGGCCTCAAAATCTTTCAGAGGGTTAAAGCCCGTGTTTTTGTACAGAGCATGGTTGATGCCATGCGTGCCATTGGTGCCATAAAGCAAGGTGTAACCATCTGGGGTGGCGCGCGAGACCATGACAGCCCCCACATTCCCACCTGCTCCTGCAACGTTCTCGAAAACAAAGTTTTGGCCCAGTTCCTGAGCCGCCTTGGTCAAGATGAGCCGGGCCTGGTTGTCTCCGCCACCACCAGCCACAAACGGGATCACCACTCGAACGGGCTTATTGGGGTAACTCTCCACGCTGTTTTGTGCAAAAGCACCGCTTGCGATCATCCAGCAAGCGATGGCCATGAGGGAACGTCGACTTTGAAATGCCATGGGTATCTCCTGTTTAATGCATGCAATCATAGGCTTTATAGGCTTGAAAATGCAAATCTTTAGAAAATTGCATGCATAGATGGTCGGTACACTCTGCACATGGCTACCCAAATTCATCTTGTCGCCCATGAACTTCGTCGCCGCATTGGTGCGGGGATTTACGCCCCGGGTGTGCGACTGTTGGAGTTGCAAGTGTCTGCAGATCTGGGTGTTTCGCGGACCCCCATTCGCTTGGCTTTTGAAGAGCTGACCAAGGAAGGGTTGCTTGAGCGATTGCCCACACGCGGTTTTCGAGTCAGATCATTCAATGCCGGTGACTTGGCGGACGCGATTGATGTGCGCGGCGTGCTGGAAGGCATGGCCGCCAGGTTGGTGGCCGAGCGCACTTTGAAGGACGTGGACAGAGATGTTCTTCAATCTTGCGTCCATCAAGGTCAGGCTTTATTGGTGCAAGCGGCAGACAACAACTTCGTGTTGGATTCACAAGGCTGGACGGCCATGAATGCACGTTTTCACGCCACTTTGATTGCTGCCGCGGACAACAAAGTCTTGGCCAATGCCATTCGTGAAATCGGACAAATGCCCTTGGTGGGTGCCCAGGCTTTGAGTTTGCATGGCATTGCGCCGCAACGTGAGTACGCCTTTATTCAGCGTGCCCAACTCGATCATGAGGATGTCCTTTCTGCCATTTTGGCGGGCGAAAGCGCCCGGGCAGAGGCGCTGATGCGCGAGCATGCCCGCCGCAGCCGAGACAACAAACGCATTTTGTTGGCGGCGGCGCTGAAGCTTTCCTGATGATGGTGCTGCTTACTTTTTGAAGACATTACCGAAGATGCACAAGCTTTGAAGAGCAGATGGGGTGACAGAGATTAGGGTTAACCCAGGTCAATTTACTTAGATGACAAAGTATATTCGGGTGTTCGTGAGATCGATGACCCATACTTTGGCTCTAGGAGTATTGAAGAGATGTTGACGCCTGAAGAAAATGAACTGCTCTGCCGTGTAGAAGCGAAGGCCCCTATGGGGCAACTGATGCGCGAGCATTGGGTGCCCATTTGCTTGAGTGAAGAAGTTGAGGAACCAGACGGGACCCCTGTGAAAGCCCGAATTCTGGGTGAAGACTTGGTGGTGTTCCGAGACACGGCCGGACAGGTGGGTGTGTTGGACGAGTACTGCCCACATCGCCGAGCCTCCTTGCTTATGGGCCGCAATGAAGAAGGTGGTTTGCGGTGCCTCTACCACGGGTGGAAAATGGATGTCAAAGGCAAAGTGCTGGAGATGGTTTCAGAGCCTCAATCCAGTGAGATGGCCTGCAAAGTGAAGCAAAAAGCCTACCCGGTGCAGGAGTGGGGTGGGCTAGTGTGGGCCTTCATGGGTCCGCAGGACCGGGTGCCTGCCTTTGAGCCACCGCGATGGGCGCCAACGGCGCAGGCGCGTGTGTCGATCGCCAAAGTGGTGGTGCCAGTCAATTGGGCTCAAATCTTGGAGGGTGCCATTGATTCGGCGCACAGCTCGAGCTTGCACAGTTCGGACATGGTGCCTGCCCGAGTGCAAAGTGGCGAGGCGACCGATAAAAATTGGTTGCGCCCCTCGACCGATAAAGCGCCTCGGCTTCAGGTGCAACGCACAGACTATGGGTTTCGGTACGCCGCGATCCGCAGACCTATTTTCAATGCGCAAACGCATGAGTACATCCGTACGACCGTATTCGTTGCACCCTGGACGGTTCTCGTTCCGCCCAACAACTTGTACAACGTCGCCAACGTCAATGTGCCGATAGACGACACCAACACTTGTTTTTACTTCATTGCATGGGGTCATCCTGCGCAGACGCCAGAAACAGAAACCTGGCGCAAATTTTTGGGGCAAACGGTTGGTGTTGATCTGGACACGTACTACCGCCCACTGCGCAATTACGACAACCGTTTTTGGCAGGACCGGCAAGCGATGAAGGCCGGCAACTTTACCGGCATCAAAGGCTTTCCCAATCAGGATATAGCCATGTGGGTGACCATGGGCAAGATTGCAGATCGCAGCCAGGATCGGCTGGGGGCGAGTGATCTGGCGATTGTCGAGTTTCGCAAGCAAATGATCGAAGCGGTCAAGCAATTTCAGCAAGACGCAATTGCGATTGGAACCGCAGAAAGACAAGTCCCCGCCCATGTCTGCGCTTATCAGCAGGTCCTTCCGAAAACCGATGACTGGCGTTTGTTCGAGGGACGTTACATCTGGGACGATGCCGACGCTTCTGCCCAGAGTGACAACGCTTACGTTGTCAAAGCTTGAGAAAGACCGATATGACCAAACTCAGATTGTCGGTCGCGATGGGCGACTATGACCGCACTCGCGCACTGCTCGATGGACGAGTACAAATCGATGGTGTGGATCCTGTTTACATGACGCTGTACCCTGAGGAAATGTTTTTCAGGGCCATGCGAAGCCAGGACTTTGACATTTGTGAATTGTCCTTTTCCAGTTACATGGTCAAGACGGCGCAAAACACATGCCCCTATGTGGCAGTCCCCGTATTTTTGTCACGTGCATTTCGGCATACATCGATCTATGTTCGCAAGGACCGAATCCACAAGCCCGAAGATTTGAAAGGGCGTCGGATCGGCCTGCCGGAATACCAGCTCAGTGCCCATGTGTGGGCGCGAGCCATATTGCAAGATGACCATGGGGTGCATCCGGAAGACGTCACATGGGTGCGCGGCGGCATAGAAACACCAGGTCGGCCTGAAAAAATCACTTTGAAACTTCCTGCGGGCGTGCAACTTGAAAATGCACCCGAGGGCACAACGATTTCAGAACTGCTCGACCGGGGTGAGATCGATGGCTTCATGGCCCCAAGGCCACCTAGCGCGCAAGCTTTGAGCAATCCGGCTGTGGGCTGGCTCTACGATGATCCCACAGCAGCTGCCAAAGATTACTTCAAGCGCACGGGCATTTTTCCCATCATGCACGTCGTGGGGGTTCGCAAGACTTTATGCGAAGAGCACCCCTGGTTGCCCATGGCCGTTTTTAAGGCTTTCAACCAAGCCAAAGGAGCGGCTCTGGAGGCCTTGTCTGATACGTCGGCGACCAAAGTGACCTTGCCCTTTGTGGAGGAGCAGCTCAAGGCGGCGCGGGAAACCATGGGGCAGGATTTCTGGTCCTATGGTGTGGGTGCCAACCGTGCCACGCTGGACGCATTTTTGCGTCACCACCATTCGCAAGGTCTTTCTCAAAGACGGATGGAGATTGAAGAAATATTTCATCCCGCAACCTACGAGACCTACGCCATTTAAAGCGGTGTCGATGGGGTGTCCGTGGATTCGGACAGCAGTGGGTCGTGTGCCAGATTTTCCAGCATGCTGAGCAAGACACGCCGTGTGGTGGCCACATGACGCTCGTTCAGCTCGCCGACACTGATACGGTTCACATCTTCGGCCAGTGGAACCAGAACTTTCTCCAGCGCTCGTCCAGACTCGGTGAGAAACACATGCATGTTTTTGCGGTTGCCATCCAGCTGACGCCGCTCGACCATGCCCATGTCTTGCATGGCGCGAACGGCGGTCAAGGTGGTGGGCTCCATGACCCCTGCCAAGTGACTGAGTTCACGTTGTGTGAGTCCGTCTTGGAGCCACAAGATCCGCAAAAATGTCCAGTGGCCAAAAGAAACACCATGGGCAGTTAGACGAGCATGCAAAGACCGCATTTGTGCGCGACTCACATCTCTTATCAAATGAGCCAGACGATCATCCGGAACGGCTTCACGCCAATGGCGAAGCATGTGCGGGATGGGGGCAATACGGGACGTCATGTACGGGGGGTGGGGGTTTGGGCGCTGAGAATGATATCTTGCCCAAGGGTTGACGATTGGAGCAAAGCCAGACAAACCTCGAGCGTTGCCATGGACCACTTGCCATCGTGTTGGGGCGCTTGGCCCAAACGGGCTGCTGCCCAGATTTCATCGACCACTTCTTGGCGAGCCATGATGGGTGACGCCAAGCCATGAAGCTCAGCGCCGCTGGCGTCCATCACCATCACGCCGGTGGGCAGCAATTGCAGGTCAGCGTTTTCGCAGCTGACAATCACCGGACCAAAATGTTGGTAATTGGTCGGGGGGGTGGTGTCTATCCCCGCGTAGTCGCGTCCGCCAAAGTTGCGTTCAGCCTTGGCCTGAGCTTCGGCAGCCTCGTCCTTCATTTGTGCGTGTTTGCGGCGCGTGGCGCTGTGGGCCAAGGGTGATTTGGGCGTGCCCAGTTCACCCACACCATTCATCCACACATCTGTATCGAAAAAGCCATAACCACTGTAGGTCAGGTTGGCCCAAGCGCCATCATCAAAACTCAGCAAGGCGCTGTATGCGCCTTCTGTGGGTCGACGAGCATCCCAGGAGCCGGTGATGGCTCTGACGCTACGAGCCGGCGTGCCGGCCAACAAGCGCACCACATCCACTTGGTGCGCCGCTTGGCTGAAGACCACACCGCCACCTAAAGCGGTTTGAAGCTCTTCGGGGCGACGTGGACGGTAAAGGAAGTCGGTGTATTGCAGCGCCTGGATCATGCGCACACGGCCCCATTGGCCACTGGCAATGAGTTGTTGGGCCAAACGAACTGGGGCATCAAAGCTGTGACTGTGCCCGACAACAAGATGGATGCCCGCTTTTTGGCAAGCCTTGATCATTGCTTCGCAGTCGGCCATGTTCAAGGCCATTGGCTTTTCCACCAGCACATGCTTGCCGTAGTGTGCCGCCAGCAGGACATGGTCCACATGCATGGCATGTGGGGATGCGATGTAGACCCATTCAACGTCCGGATGGGCGCAAACTTCCTCAGGCCGTTGGCAGGCTGTCCCGCCCAGGGTTTCCTGAAAGGCCAAACAGGCCGAGGGGCGAGGGTCGTGGGCGGCAATGAGCCGTATGCGCGGATCGGCTGTCAAGGTTGGCAGCATCAACGTGAAGGCGCGGCCCATGCCGATGACGCCAAGACCGATGGGCTGGTTCATGCGTCAAGCGTCAAGTGGTCAGAAAGGGCGCGTGAAACGCAGGGCATGATCCATTGCGCACGTTCTTCGGGCAGGAGGACATGGTCTCGATGGTCCGCCGAGCCGTCCAGTAACCGTGTTTTACAGGACCCACAGGTGCCACTTTCGCAGGAAGCCGGCATGGTAATGCCAACTGAGCGCGCCACTTGCAAAATACTCATTCCGACAGGCACGGACACTTGTTGAGCGCTTTTGCTGAAATTGACGGTGAAGGGTGTGTCATTGACTTGGGCCGTTTGTTGGACGCCAAAGCTTTCAAAATGTACGGCGCTGGATGGCCAATGGCCAGACATGTCTTTGACGGCACTCATGAGTCCTGCAGGACCACAACAGTACAGCTGCAGTCCGGTGAGGCTGCCTGATTTCTCAAGGACAGGCCAAAGATCAAAGTTGTTTCCAGGTAGGCCGGCATCATGGTGAAAGACCAAATTCCGAGCAAAAGTTTCGGCCTGGAGTTCTTTCAAAAAAGCAGTGCTTTCGGGGTCGCGCGTCAGGTAAAAAAGTTTGAAAGGCTTGTCCCAGCTGGACAGGGTTTTGGCCATCGCCATCAAGGGCGTGATGCCGATGCCTCCGGCAATCAAGATGTATTTTTGGGCCTGGGGGTCAAGAGGAAAATGGTTGAGCGGTTGGCCGACCTCCACCGTATCACCAGGTTGCAGGGCATCGATCATGCTGATCGAGCCGCCACGACCACCAGCTTCGCGTTTCACCGCAATCTGATAGCGGTGTGTTTCTTCAGGGTCGTTGCAAAGCGAATAGGAGCGCATGCTGCCCTGGGGGGTGAGAACAGGAATGTGCGCACCCGCTGTAAAGGCGGGCAAAGGAGCTCCGTCCATGTGTTGCAATTCGAATTGGTAAATGTCTTGGGCAACGGCCGCTTTGCTGGCGACCTTGAGCGTCATGTTCATGGGTGCGTGATCAAGGTGATGAGGTTGAAAAGCGTTCGTCTCCCATGGGACAAGGGGGAGATAAACCTTATTGACACGGACTTCAAGGTCCCTAAAATTATTATATTAGGTGCCTAATCATTTGCAAGTTATACCAGCACCTGAAACAAATCACTCACGCAACAGGAGACAATCATGCAACGCAGAACACTCACCGCACTGGTTTCCACGCTGGTGCTTGCAACAGCCCTGCCAGCAGCGGCACTGGCGCAGACTTACCCCAGCAAACCGATCAAATTCATCGTGCCTTATGCGGCCGGCGGCTTGCCTGACACGGTCGCACGCGTAGTGGCACAGCGACTGACCGAGCGACTGGGACAATCGGTGGTGGTGGACAACAAGCCTGGCGGCAATGGGGTGGTGGCTTACCAGGCTTTGCTGCAAAGCACGCCTCAAGATGGACATGCCTTCATCGTCTCAGATGGCTCCATGCTCTCCATCACGCCGCTGCTCAACAAAAATGCGACCTACAAAGCAGGTGTGGATATTTTGCCTGTCTCGCTCATTGCTCGATCGCCCCTTTTCATCGTGGCGCACCCCAAAACGGGGGTCAACAATTTTCAGGAATTTCTTAACCTGGTCAAAAGCAAGCCCGGCAATTTCACTTACGGATCGTCTGGTATCGGCAGCACGCACCATCTGACGATGGAAGCCCTGAAGGCGGCGATGAAAATCGATGTCCGTCACATTCCATTCAGAGGCTCTGGCCAATCCACGCCGGCATTGGTCGGTGGTCAAGTGGATTTTTCGGTAGCGGCTTTGCCTTCCATGCAGGGGTTTGCGAAAAACGGACAGGTCAGTATCCTGGCCAGCAATGCAGCCACTCGCTCCACACAAGCGCCTGACATCCCAGCCATTGCGGAAACCGTTCCCGGGTTTGACTTTTCCGTCATCATTGGCGTCATGGCGGCTGCTGGTACACCGTCCAGCGCCATCCAGAAAATCAGTCAGGAAATTGCAGAAGTCGTTAAACACCCCGAGCTGGTCAAAACATTCCAGTCTGCTGTGATCGACCCCGTGGGATCCGATCCGCGCACTTACGGACTGGCCATCACGAAAGAAAATGAAGCCATGGCGCGCGCAGCCAAAGTTGCTGACTTGAAGGCCGAGTGATTTCACTGGCGCTGGCGGCTCCCGCCGCCTTGATGTTTGTGGCTGGCGGGGTCGTCAAAGGCACCTTGGGTGTGGGCCTGCCTTTACTGGTCGTGCCGCTGTTGACCCTCATCTTGCCTGCGTCCCAGGCCATGGGGCTTCTCGTTATGCCCGTGCTGGTTTCCAATGTTTACCAAGCACTGCAGGGCGGTTTGTGGCGCATCTCGGTGCGCCGATTTGGAACATTGATGGCGGCGCAGGCGGTCGCCACTTTGTTGGCCATCTACTGGACCATTGGGTGGTCAGGCAAATCACTGGACAAGGCCATGGGCTTGACGGTCTTGGTGGCTGTTGCGGTGATGATTTTGCAACCCAAAGGCACCATTTCGGCGGCTCAGGAAAAGTGGCTGGGGCCCCTGGTGGGCGCTTTGGCCGGTGCGATGGCGGGCATGTCTTCGCTCACAGGGCCATTGCTCATCACCTACTTGATGGCCTTGCGATTGCCCCGAGACGTTTTTGTGGGCAGCATCAGTGTGGTGTATTTGTTGGGTGCAGTGCCGATGTACGCAGGCATGCTCTGGTGGGGGCGTTTTGGTTGGTCAGAGGTGGCTTGGTCAACGCTGGCCCTGTTTCCTGTCTATGCCGGGTTGTTGATGGGCACAAGCTTGCGCGAACGCCTCAATGAAAAACAGTTCAGGTTCCTGCTCCTGGCCTTGCTGCTGTTTCTGGGGACGTTGCTGATGGTGCGGTGATGGACTTCAGCTGAACCAGCGGTCTTTCGAGAGAACGCAGGGCACTTCATGGTTGATTGAGGTGTAGCCGTCAAAGTCCTGTCCCTTTTCATCCACACGAGCCAAGGGGTCCTTGGAGGGGTCAATGACCGCACCGACGCGCAGCAATACAAGCGGATCCGGTCCATTGGCCACAAATCGGTAGAGGACGCCCCGTGGCAAGACGACACCTTCATGCAAGCCCACTACCCGGTTTTCGTCACCTGGCCCGTAAAAAGTTGCGCTGCCTTGCATGACAACAAACAGGTGGTCTTCATTGGTGTGCGCGTGCAACTCGTTTTCGCCACCGCTTGCATAAGTTTTGAGCACCACATTGAGTTGCGAGGTCGCAGCCATGACTTGGTTGGTACGCCCTTGTTCGGGAAGCTGGGCTCTGAGCGCAAAAAAACCGGGTTTGTCATGAACAGCCATGCGCGTCATGGCGTTGCGCCATGCCAAACTGCTGAGGGCGATTTCGGGTGTGCTGTCATGGTTCATCGGGTTCTTTCGTCAAGGTCATGAAAAAGGTCAACGCAAGGCAACATTGATGTTCTTGATTTGGGTGAATTCATGGAGCTCTTGAAAAGACTCTTCACGCCCCAAGCCGGATTGCTTGTAGCCGCCAAATGACGCACCGGGCAAGTGGATCGAGGCATCGTTGATCCACACATAACCGGCCTGGATGCGCATCGCTGCGCGGTGTGCTGTCACCAGATCGCGTGTCCAGACGGAGGCTGTCAGACCCATGGACAGACCATTGACAATCGCCAACATGTCATCTTCATCACGCCAGGGCATCACGCCCAGCACAGGGCCAAAAACCTCTTCCCGGGCGAGGCGGTGATGCGGCTGAACATCTTTGAAAACCGTCGGTTCAATGAAAAATCCCCGATCCAGGTTGGCGGGTCTGCCCCCACCAATAACGAGCTTGGCACCTTCGGCATGGGCGCAGCGGATGTAATCCAGTGAACGATCGTATTGGACTTGGTTGACCAAGGCACCCATGGAGGAGCCCATGTGGGTGGCGATACCAGGGGTGTGACGCGCAGGCAAAAGGCTAACGAGCGAATCTACAAAAGATTCATAGAGGCTTTCGTGCACCAACAAACGGCTGGTAGACCCGCAAGACTGGCCGCACCATGTGAAATTCATCCCGCGCACAGCGCCATCGACCGCTGCTTGAAAATCAGCATCGGGGTACACCACCATCGCATTTTTTCCACCAAGCTCCAAGAGGGTTCTTTTCATATTGCCCGCCGAGGCTCGCAAAACGGCCTGCCCAGCCGCAATACTGCCGATCAAGCCCACAGCAGCAACTTGGGGATGCGACGCCAAAGCCTCACCAGCTTCACGCCCGCCTGTGACCATGTTAAGCACGCCTGGCGGGAAAACCGGCTCCAGCAACTCCATCAAGCGCATGGTCGATAAGGGCGCTTGTTCTGGCGGTTTCAGAACGAGGGTGTTGCCTGCGGCAAGGGGTGCAGCCATCTTGCCTGCAGCGAACATGAACGGGTGATTGAAGGGAAAGATTCGCCCAACTACGCCCAAGGGTTCGCGCAGAGAATAATTGAGCGACCCATTGCCAGTGGGCAAGGTCTCGCCCTTGTTTTCAAGCACCAGCCCAGCAAAGTACTCCAATTGAAATGCCGCGATCTCGGCGTCCATCTGCATGGCTTTGACCGGATTGCCGCAGTCGGCAGCGTCAAGTAACGCCAATTCCAGGGCATGCTCACGCACGATGCTTGCCGCCAGCCGCAAGCGTTTAGCCCGCTCCAGCGGTGGGGTGCCAGACCATAACGGAAATGCACGGTGCGCAGACTGAACGGCCGCATCGATTTCAGCGCTGCCACCCAGTGCAAATTCACCCAGAGGCAATTCAGTGCTGGGGTTGTGGCTGACAAGCTTGGGGCCGCCTGCATGCCAAGTGCCACCCCAGAAATGACGCGCTTGTGCAGGCAAGGTGCTGTTGACAAGCGATGAGAGGTCGGCCGATGCCATCTCCTCTGGCGATCGGTTTCCCAAACCTAATTTGAAGGCGCTCATTTCAATCCTTGTAATTGCGTGTCATACCCTGAGTCATGCTGGGCGCATAGCCGGTCATGACATGAACATCCAGCACAACGGCTTGGCCCGATCTCACTTGTTCAATCGCCAATTGCAAAGCTTGATCGAATTCGCCTGCATTTTTCAACGGGCCCATGCCGATCAGTCCTTGCGCTTTGGCCATCAGCGCCAGATCGGGTGCGGGGTCATCGATGCGTTGCCCGATCCAGCGGTTGGCAACCGGGCGATCGCGTTCGATGGCAACGCGTTCCTGGTGCAACTCGTCATTGAAAAAAGACCGATTGTTGACCACGATGATCAGCAAGGGCAGTCGTGCGTTGGCGGCGGTCCATAAGGCTGTGACGCCCATCATGAAATCGCCATCGCCAATGATGGCAACAGGCAAGCGGTCGGTGCCTTTGAGCGCGAGCGCCCCACCGACGGCCATGCCCGGACCGGAGCCAATACCTCCTCCGCCGTCGTAACCCAAAAAATCCAAAGGGCTGGCAAAGTCCCAAAGATCGCCACTCCAACTCAGCGGCAAACGCAGCAAGCAGATGTCGTGGGGTTCGACATGCTGGCGCAAAACATGCGCGACATCGGCAACTTTGAGCGCCTGCTCGGGCGCCAGTGCTGCTGGTGTCGTGAGGGCCTGAGCGGGACCCATCGCTGCAGGCGTGCCTTTGGGGATCAACTGGTTCAGCGCTTGCACAAATGGCTCCGGTTCACACGCCAGGTGCAAATCAGTGGGGGGCAGAGATTGATGGTCCATGCTCCAGCCATTGTGGAGTTGGTGGTCCATCGAGACCTGAACGATTCGAGCGCTTACCGAATCTGGTCCCCAAGCTTGCTTGAGTGTGCCACCCAGGTCCAACCAGTCCAGTGAGATGACCACATCGGCTTGTCGGAGGACTTGCGCACTGGCCGCCGACAAAAACATGCCTGCTGGTCCGGCATGCAATGGGTGTTGGGTCGGAAATGCCGCACCGACCTTGAGATCCGTGATCACGCGCGCGCCAAGAGACTCGGCCAATTGGATTCGTGCATCCCAACCCGCTTGGCTGCGCGAGACTCGGCCTGCCAAAATCACAGGGTGTTGGCATTGCTGTAACCAATGCGCAACGAGTGACATGTCCTCTGGCGCAGGGGCCACCGCCTGTGGCGGACGATAACGGGCTACGTTCGGTACTTCGGGTCTGCTCTCCAGGCGAGACTCTTGCAAAGCCGCATCAAAGCAAACATACACGGGGCCACGGGGGGCGGTGTCGGCAATTTTGTGAGCGCGCAAAATCGCTTCTTGGGCGGCTGCAATGGACGCGGGTTGTGCATCCCATTTGATGAAGTGACGCACCAACGCCGCTTGATCTTGCGCCGTGTGCAACCAGTCAATCCATGGTCTTCGGCGTGCAGCATCCACCGGACCTGTGGCTCCAAGGACCAAAACTGGAACGCGGTCAGCCCAAGCGTCAAAAATGGCCATGGAGCCATGCATGAGTCCAACATTGCTGTGCAAGATGGCGGCCAGCGGGCGACCTGTGATCTTGGTGTACCCATGGGCAATGGCCACCGCATGCTCTTCGTGCAATACCATCAACATCTGAGGCTTTTCATTGCCCAGATGGTTGACGAGGCTGTCGTGCAGGCCACGAAAGCTGGCTCCGGGATTGAGTAAAACGTACGGTATGTCGAGGGCCCGTAAAACATCGGTAAGCGCATCGCTGCCCCAAACCTTCTCACTCGGAGAAGAAGGGACAGGCACATCACGACGGGGCAAATGGGGCTTTGTCAAAAATTGCTCCAGAAAAATCAATCAACCTTGATGCCGGCGGTGCGGATGATGTCACCCCAGCGCTTGAGATCTTCAAGGCCACGTTGACGCATTTGATCCGGGCTGCTCACCAGCACATCAATTCCTTGAGCTTGCAACTTGCTCACCACGTCTGCGGTTGCCATGGCCTTGCGAACGGCTTGGTTGATTTGCTCAATGATCGCGGGTGGCGTGGCAGCAGGGGCGGCCAAGCCCAACCAAATCTCGCTCTCGTAGCCGGGCACACCCGCTTCGTCCAAAGTAGGGACATCCGGCATTTGAACCAAACGTTTGCGCGAGGTGACGCCCAAAGCCTTGAGTTTGCCTGCGCGGATGTGAGGCATCAGCTGGTTGACAACACCGACGGTGACTTGAACTTGGCCCGCCAGCAGGTCGTTGACGGCAGGCGCCGCGCCCCTGTATGGAATGTGGGTCAAGCTGGTTTTGGTCATGGCCTTGAACATCTCTGCCGACATGTGCTGCGGACTGCCATTGCCGCTCGATGCGTAATTCAGACGGCCCGGCTCCTTGCGTGCCAAATCGATCAGTTCGCGCACATTGTTGGCCGCCACGCTGGGGTGCACAACCAACGCCAAGGCGGTGGTGCCCAGCAAGGAAATGGGTGCAAAGTCTTTTTGCGGGTCAAATGGCATGTTGGCAATAAGACCGGGGTTCATCGAGACAATGTTGATGTTGGTCAGCAACAGCGAGTGACCGTCAGGCGCTGACTTGGCAATGTCCGATGAACCAATATTGCCCGCAGCGCCGGGTTTGTTTTCAACCACCACGGGTTGTCCCCAGGCCTCCTGAAGTTGTTGAGCCAGCAGGCGTGCAATCACGTCGTTGCTGCCGCCTGTGGTGTAAGGAACCACGATGCGGACCGGTTTTTGTGGAAAGCTGCTGGTTTGGGCCAAGGCTGGTAGTGACATGGCAGCGGCTGCCAAACTGATGATCTGACGGCGGTTGGGCAGCTTGCCTTTGACGTTGTTCATGCTGATGTCTCCTGTTGTTTGGGATGGGCTTGGGATGCCTCATGGCTGAGGCACGCCGGTGCATACTAGGGTTAAAAAATAAGTTGATCAATCTTGATTCAGTGATCAATGTGAATAAAGTCCGTCTTGAATTCACAAGACACACATGTGGAGCACGGTGTGAAGATTCATTCCTACAGAGACCGCGATTACGTCGATGCCCAGCAGGCGACTCAATGGCTGGGGATACGGAGTGCAACGCTTTATGCGTACGTCAGCCGTGGACTCATTCGCAGCGTGTCTATTTCGGGTCAGCGACAGCGTTTGTATTTGCGTGAAGATCTAGAGCGTCTGCGTACCAAAGCACAGGCTCGTTCGGGTCAAAGTGCGATCGCGGCCTCGGCGCTGAATCTGGGGCAGCCCATCATTCCGACGCAAATCACGGAAATTACTCCTGAAGGGCCCAGTTACCGCGGCAAGCTGGCCATAGACCTGGTCAAGCAAGAAGCCAGTTTTGAGCAGGTGACCGAGCTGCTGTGGACGGGCATGTGGCACGCGCAGCCATTTAATTGGAAGTCCTACCCAGAACCAGTTGTGATGCAACGATTGACGGACCGTTTGCCAGAGGGGGCAATCCAGCATCAAATGGTTGAGATTTTTGCTTCGGTTGTGATGCATTTGGCGCTGGGCCGTGGTGCCATAGAGAAGAGACTGGTGTCGGGAAGTTTGCTTCAAGCAGCCCGGGAAATCTTGCTGGCACTCGCTGGCTGCATGGGTCTTTTGGGCCCCAAAAAACGGTACGTGCATGCCCGATTTGGCATTGGCTTTGCCGAGGTTGTCCTGCAAGCATTGGGGGCACCTCTGAGCACTGAAAACATTCGAACGATGAACGCCATATTGGTGCTGATGGCGGACCATGAGTTGTCTCCGGGCACCTTGTCCGCCCGTGTTGCCGCCTCCAGTGGCGCTTCGGTTCACAGCTGCGTGGCGGCGGCCATGTCCGTCAGTTCAGGCACTGAGGTGGCCTTGATCTACAACAGCATTGGTCAATTTGTGAAGAACGGGACATCAGTGTCTGCGCTGCTGACCAAAGCCCAAGAGCTGGTGGAGAGCGGGCAGCGTGTTCCGGGGTTTGATCATCCGTTGTATCCGAATGGTGATCCGCGCGCGCGAAGTTTGCTGGCGCTGATCAAAGCCCGTGGACGATTGACAGGGCGGGCATCTAAATTGGTGGCTTTGTCAGACTTCATGGCACAGCGATACGCCTTGTACCCGCGACACGAAAGTGCTTTGGTTGCCCTGTGTGACAGCATGGCCATTCATGAAAGTGCGGCACCTGCTTTGTTCGCATTGGGCCGAGTGGCCGGGTGGGTGGCGCATGTTCAAGAGCAAAGGCTTTCTACGATCTTGATAAGACCGAGAGCCAAATTCACACCTGCGGGTATTACTGGGGCACCTGAGCTCTGACCGTGATCGAGGGCGTGACTGCAGGGACAGAAGGCGCTGGGGTGATCAAAACAAGCTGAAAGCCAACCACGCGGCCGTGCCCCACATCATCAACGCCACCGCGCCGTCGAGCGCGCGCCAGATGTGCAGGGAATGCAGGCGTCTGCCCAGCCAGAATGCTGCTGCGCCCAACACCAAAAACCACAGCATCGAACCGGCGGCTGCGCCCAGGCCAAAAGAGGTGCTGCCTTGTCCATAGGCCAACGAGGCGGTGCCGATCAGCACGGCCGTGTCCAGCCAGGCGTGTGGGTTGAGCCAAGAAAACGCCAGAGCTGACAATACGGCTTGACGGCGCGTGACTGCCACGGGGTGCGACCGGGTGCTGGCTGTTGCACTCGCCGATGTGCTGGTCGTGTCGCTCGAGGGCACATCCAGTGTCAAAACACGGGGCTGCAAAAACCGCTGAAATGCTTGCCAGCCGTACACGGTCAAAAACAGCATGCCCGCACCGACCAAGGCGCCATGCAATTTGTCAGACAGGCCGCCCAGCTGCGCCAGGCTGAGCACGCCCAGACCAATCAGCGCGATGTCGGCCACCGCGCACACCGCCACCGTCAACCACAGGTGCTGGCGCTGCAGACCCATGCGCAACACATGGGCGTTTTGTGGGCCGATGGCCATGATCAAGGAGATGCTGAGCACCATGCCGGCGGTGAAAGTGGGAAGGCTCAAAACCATGAAAAATCTCCTGAGGGGCGGCTGCGAATGGGCTCGAGTGTGCGCCAGACAGGCATTTAATTAAACAATGTTGAATTAAACTCGCATCACTCAATATTTTTTAAACCAAATATGCTCGACGCCCGTCAACTCGAAGCCCTGGCCGCCGTGGTCGAACACGGGGGCTTTGGCGTGGCGGCGCAGGATTTGTCCATCACGCTGGCGGCGGTGTCCTTGCGCATCAAGGCGCTCGAAGAAAGCCTGGGCCAGCGCTTGCTTGTGCGTGGCAAGCAGGTGCGGGCCACCCCCGCCGGACAGGCCTTGCTGGCCCACATCAAGCAAGTGCGCATGATGGAAGCCGATGTGCTGGGCGGGCTGCAAGGCACGTCCAGCCACAGTGGGGCACGCAAGGCGGTGAGCTGGCAGTCGCTGAGCGTGGCCATCAACGCCGACTCGGTGGACAGCTGGTTTTTGCCGGGCGTGGCCGCCATGCTGCTGCGCCACCATGTGCTGCTCGACATCATGATCGACGACCAGGACCACACGCACGACGCGCTCAAAAGCGGCGATGTCATGGGCTGCGTGACCACCCTGGCCGAACCGATGCGCGGCTGCGTGGCCGAGCCCTTGGGGCTCATGCGTTACCGCTGTGTGGCCGCCCCGGCCGTGCTCAAGCGCTGCCGCACAGCCGCTGGCGCGGTGTCGGTGCACAAACTGCTGACCCAACCGGCCGTGATTTTTAACCGCAAAGACGCCTTGCAAGACACGTTTTTGGCCCAACACTTTGGCCTGCAGCAACCCCATTACCCGCGCCACTTTGCCCCTGCCGTGGGCGCGTTTGAGACCGCCATCGAGCTCGGCCTGGGCTGGGGCATGGTGCCCGAGCAGCACCTGGCCCAACGCCCAACGCTGCAAGAACTGCTGCCGGGGGCCACGGTAGATGTGGCCCTGTATTGGCAGCACTGGGCACGCGAAGCCCCGTCAGCGCAGCGCCTGACCCAGGCGGTCAAGGCCGCAGCGGCGATGCATTTGCGTCAGGCGTGAGACGTGAGACGTGAGACGCGAGATGCGAGTCTGGGGGGCTGTTTGCGGCCATCACCGGCCACCTGATTCTCGAGCCTGAACGGCTCTTAAAGGCTGGGAGCGGAACCAGCTGTTTGCGATCAGCCTGC
>JBIKQY010000144.1:0-6478 GCA_044349465.1 Limnohabitans sp.
GTTGCACGGCAGCCAGCGGGGTGTTCACACCGGCGGCTTTGTCCACTTCGGCATGGGCAGCGCTGGCGCGGAATAAGGTGGCGTGACCGCCTGCGGCCTGCGCCGCGCTGCGCAAACTGACCGCAGCCGAAGCCGGGGCCCAGACCCAGCGCTGCGCGCCTTGCCATTCGATGTATTGGGCGTCAGGCAAATCCAGCACCGGCGCGGTTTGCGGCAGCGAAAGTCGCCACAGGCAGGCTTCTGGGGAAGGCGTATCGAAGAACTGCAGGGTTTGCTCGCCACTGGCGCGCCAGTCTTGCGCTGCTTCCGCGTTGTTCATCACGGTGACTTGGGCACCTTGCGCCACGGCATCGGCCGTCATGCGGGTCGTGGCCGACTGCACCGCCGCCACCGCGCCGCGCAGGCGCACAAACAAATAGTCGGCCACCGGCTGGGCGCTGGTGTCGCGCACCCAAGCGCTGGCATTCAGCGGCAGGGGCTGACCGCCCCAACGATGCAACAAATCGAGCGCCGTTTTTTGCGGCAAACCCGCGCACATGAGCGTGGCCTCGGCCGGGGCAACGGGCAAGACTTTCAGGCTGACTTCGGTGATCAGGCCCAGCGTGCCCCAGCTGCCGGCCATCAAGCGGCTGACGTCGTAACCGGCCACGTTTTTCATGACCTGACCGCCAAAGGTCAGGTGCTCGCCCAAGCCGTTGACGAAGCGCGCACCCAAAACAAAGTCGCGCACAGCGCCAGCGGTAGCGCGCGCCGGGCCGCTCAGGCCTGCGGCCACCATGCCGCCCACCGTAGCGCCGGGGCCAAAGTGCGGTGGCTCAAAGGCCAGGCACTGCCCCTTCTCGGCCAAAGTGGCTTCCAGCTCGGCCAGCGGCGTGCCGCAACGTGCCGTGACCACCAATTCGCTGGGCTCGTAACTGACGATGCCCTGGTAGGCCCGGGTGTCCAGCACCTCGCCCGTGAGGCTTTGGCCCCAAAAGTCTTTGCTGCCACCGCCGCGCAAACGCAGCACGCGGCCATCCGCACCCGCCTGCCGCACAGCGTCGATGAGGGAATTGAGTTGAGCTTCCATGGGCCAAGATGGTAACCCCCGGCCCTGAGGGACTGTGTGAATTTTTTGAACGATGGGGTTGTGGGAAATTGCGCGAATCAAAGCACGACAAGGTGTGCAGTGGTGGCGCCGCGCACTGCGCTGATTGGAATCCGCTGATCAAGCGTCACCAGTCTTCCTTTGTTTTTGACGGCCAAGGCCAAGAGGTACAAATCCGTCAATTGCCTCGCGCTGTGAATGTGACCATGTTGAAACTGCTGGGGATCCAAGAGGCTGACTTCATCCGACCAAAATGCATGGTGTGCTGTTCTCGTGGAGTTTTGCAACATACCTACCAGCACCGCTATGGGTTGAGGGCTGCTGTAACCGGGCTGGCCCATGATGCGAAGACACCCATTTTGGGTCAATGCACAGGTGGCCCAACCCTGTTCAATATTCGCCTCAAACCATTGGGCCGCACGAACATGGTGAACATGATCGCGATCATGCAACGCGATCAGCACATTGACATCAAACAGCGCACGCATCAAACACCCTCAGCATCGCGCAAGCGTTCAATCAGCTCATTGCTGATGACCGCGCCCCGAGAAGGCAAGGGCTGAATGCCATATTGGGCCAAGCGCTCTGAAACGTGGGGCACAGTTTGATCCGCTGGCGGCTGATAGGCCCCCACTGCAAATGCTTTTCGAGCCAAGTCGCTCATGACTTGTCCAATCGATTTTTTTTCTCTTTGGGCAATCTCTTTGGCGGCAAAAAGCACGTCGTCCGCAATGTCCAGGGTGGTTCGCATCTCATCTCCCGATTTTTAGATGTTTGATGCTATCACATCAAACATCCAAATGGCTTGATGCTCGGGTTGATCAGGAAGGTGAATGAGCGCGTCAAAGTCGCTAACGGCCAAAGATTCTTCAACGGGCTCACCACCGCCCCCGGCCAGACCTTGGCTCGCTCAGCTTGTCGGCCCAACAAGCCACAGCGCCAGTGGCATGCCACCGGTGCCAATGACCAGCGGTTGCGACTGGGGGAACTGCTGCGCAAACGCGGCCAGGCCCGACACATTGCCCATGTTGTGGCCGCTTTTGACTTCAAGCGCCTGCAGGCTCTGGCCATCGCGCAGCACGTAGTCCACTTCTTTCTGCCCGTTGTTCCAGTAATGGATAAGAGGGTGGCGGCTGCTGTGCGTGAGGTGACGAGCCAGCAGTTCGGCACCCACAGCGCTTTCGGCCAAGCGACCCCACACCTCGTGGCGTGCCTGTGCCGCTTGCAGGCCCACGCCTTGCGCGACCCAGTGACATCCCATCAGAGCGTTGTTGAACACTTGCAGCTTGGGGCTGGAGGCGCGCTGTCGCACCACCTGCCCCATGTACTTGGGCAGGCCGCAGACCATGCCCGCGCCTTCGAGCAAGTCCAGATAGTGGGCCAGCGTGGTGGTGTTGCCCGCATCGTCCAACTGGCCCAGCATCTTCTGGTAGCTGAGCATCTGCCCGCTGTACACGCAGGCCAGATCAAACACCCGGCGCAGCAACGCGGGCTTTTGCACCGGGGCCATGAGCAACACATCTTTGCTGATGGTGGTTTCGATCAACGCGTCATTCACATAAGCGGCCCAACGCGTTTCATCGTGCACCAGCGGCGCTGCGCCCGGGTAGCCGCCATAAAAAATGAACTGCTCCAGGCTAAAGCCAAACGCGTCGCGCATTTCGGCGTAGCGCCAGTGGCCCAGACGGGTGATCTCGAAGCGGCCCGCCATGCTCTCGCTCAGGCCACGGGCGATCAGCAGCGGCGCCGAACCCAAAATGACCACGCGCACATCGCGCCCGGCGGCGGTGTCTTCGTCCCACAGGCGTTTGACCTCTTCGGTCCAGTTGCTGACCTTTTGAATTTCGTCCAGCACCAGCACACAACAGCCTGCCTGCGCCGCCAGCGCACGCGCCACCTGCCACTGCGTGCCCAGCCACACCTGGCCTTGCAGGCCGGGGCCATCGGCGCTGGCGCTGTGCTGGGCCATGGGCTGCGCGTTTTGCTGCAGCCGCTCCAAGGCCTGACGCACCAACGTGGTTTTGCCCACCTGCCGAGGGCCCGCCACAACCTGCAAAAACCGCCGAGGCTCCTGGAGACGGGCCACCAGCGGGGCCAATGCTGCGCGTTCAATGGTCATTTTCTTGAATTACTCAGTTGATTGAGTAATTTTACTCAATCAACTGAGTAAAGCAAATTCTCCGCTCAGTCAGCACCGAGATCAGCAAGTGAGAGCTTGGCGCACCACTCACCAAAGGTGACAACTTGAATCAAGTCGCAAAATCAACTCTCGCATTCATGCTTTTCAGTGCATAACCATGCTACTGATCACTATGGTGATTTTTTGGGGGGATGAGCACCCCAAATTCATTCACACCCAACCCCGCCACCTCCACCCGAGTCGCAAACACACACCCTGCCTCTGGGTACTGCGCCAGCTCTTGCGGGCTGCGGCCTTGGCGGGAGGTGGTGATGAACAGGGTTTTGAGGTCCGGCCCGCCAAAGCAGGGCATGGTGGGGCAAGGCACGGGCGTGGCCACTTCGGCCAGCACTTGGCCGGTGGGCGACAGGCGCAGCAGGCGTTGGCCTTCGTATTGGGCGCTCCAATAGCAACCTTCGCTGTCCACGGCGGCGCCGTCGGGGCGGCCGCCATACCGGGGCGTATGGGTCGCCTCGCTGCCCCAAACCCAGCCAGTGGGCTTGGGCGGCATTTGGTGGAACACACGCCCCGCGCTCAGATGGCCCGTGGCCGCATTCACATCAAACGCCCGCACCTGGTGCGCGGCGGTGTCGGCCCAGTAAGCCGAGCGGCCGTCGGTTGACCAAGCCAGGCCGTTGGCCGTCACCACACCGTCCATCATGGCGTGCAGACCTTGACCGTCCAGCATGTAGAGCACGCCCAGCGCCTGATCTTTGGGCTCGTAAAGGCTGCCGGCCCAAAATCGGCCTTGCGCATCGCATTTGCCGTCGTTGAAACGCAGTTTGGTGATGTCGTAAGGCGCTGGGGCCAAAGGCTGCAAATCTCCTTGCCAGTCCCGCGCAAAATAAATGCCGTCGCGCAGCGCCATGACCAGGCCGCCCCCCTGCACCGGTGCGATGCAGCCCGGCTCTTGCGTCAAGGGCCAATACTCCACCGGCCCTTGGGCCTGCAGGCCCTGCACCGCCACACGCGCAATGCGCCGCCCGGGAATGTCCACCCAATACAGGCGCTGCTCCTGCGAGTGCCAAAACGGCGATTCGCTCAGGCCATCGGGTTCGGTGGTGATGGCGGTCCAGGAAGGGGCTAACAAAGTGGGTGCATGCATGAAAACGATTGTGCCCGAGGCCCTGTTGCGCAGCGGCGCAGCGGCAGGCACGTACCCCGATCGAACCTCAGGCCACACGGGCCAATACCGAGCCCCCAAAGAAACAGCCCGCAGTGCCGAAGCGCTGCGGGCTGATGAGGGGGTGGCTTTCGCCACCGCTTGCAATGAAACTTGTCTTGACCGATTTTTAGCCGTGGTAGGCCGACTCGCCGTGCGATGCGATGTCCAGACCTTCGCGCTCTTCTTCTTCGGTGACGCGCAGACCAATGGTCAGGTCAACGATCTTGAAGGCGACCACCGAGACCACGCCCGACCAGACGATGGTCAGCAGCACAGCCTTGGCCTGTGTCCACACTTGCCCAGCGATGGAGTAAGCATCGGGGGCAATCATGGCCACCGTGACCCAGTCACCCACGGCGCTGGGGCCACCCAGAGCGGGCGAGTTGAACACGCCGGTCAACAAGGCGCCGACGATACCGCCCACACCGTGCACACCAAACACATCCAAAGAGTCGTCCGCACCGAGCATCTTCTTCAGGCCGTTCACACCCCACAGGCAAGCAAAGCCCGCCACGATGCCGATCACCAGACCACCGCCGATGCCCACGTTGCCTGCTGCTGGCGTGATGGCGACCAAACCGGCCACCGCACCCGAAGCCGCACCCAGCATGGAGGCTTTGCCGCGCATCATGGCTTCACCCACACACCAGGCCAGAACCGCACCCGCTGTCGCGACCAAGGTGTTGATGAAGGCCAGCGCTGCAAAACCGTTGGCTTCCAGAGCCGAGCCCGCGTTGAAGCCGAACCAACCCACCCACAGCAAGGACGCGCCCACCATGGTCAAAGTCAGGCTGTGTGGAGCCATGGCTTCACGGCCATAACCCACGCGCTTGCCCACCATGAAGGCACCTACCAAACCGGCCACAGCGGCGTTGATGTGCACCACGGTGCCGCCTGCGAAGTCCAGCGCACCCCACTGCCAGATCAGACCGGCTTTGGAGGTCATTTCATCGGCCACTTCTTTGGCGGTGTAGGCGTCAGGACCCATCCAGAACCAGACCATGTGTGCAATGGGCAGGTAGCTGAAAGTGAACCACAGCACCATGAAAGCTAACACAGCAGTGAACTTGATGCGCTCGGCAAAAGCGCCGACGATCAGTGCACAAGTGATGCCTGCAAACGTGGCCTGGAAAGCTGCGAAAGTGATTTCAGGAATGACCACACCCTTGCTGAAGGTGGCCGCATTGGCGAAGGTGCCCGCTGCGTTGTCCCAAATGCCTTTCATGAACAAGCGGTCAAAGCCGCCGATGAAAGCATTGCCCTCGGTGAACGCCAAGCTGTAGCCATAGATGAACCACAACACGGTGATCATGGAGAAGGTGACCACGACCTGCATCAGCACGGAAAGCATGTTCTTGCTGCGCACCAAGCCGCCGTAGAACAGGGCCAGACCTGGAATCACCATCAAGATCACCAAAATGGTGGAGACCATCATCCAGGCAACGTCACCCTTGTTGGGCACGAGCACGGGCGCTGGCGCGGCTTCGGCCGCCGCGGGGGCAGCTGCAGCAGGCGCTGCAGGTGCCGGTGCTGCATCGGCCGGTTTGGCTTCTGCGGCAGGAGCCGTCACAGCAGCGGGGGCGGTTTGTGCGGTGGCAACAGATGCCGTGCCGAACAGACCGAGACCCAGACTCAGGCCCAAGGCCAGGGTAGCGAGAAACTTTTTCATTTTCGACTCTCTTTCTTGTCCATCAAAGGGCTTCGCCACCGGTTTCACCGGTGCGGATGCGAATCACCTGTTCGAGGTCGTACACAAAGATCTTGCCGTCGCCGATCTTGCCGGTGCGGGCACCGGCTTCGATGGCTTCGATCACGCGCTCGACGAGCTCGTCGGACACAGCAGCTTCGATCTTCACTTTGGGTAAAAAGTCGACCACGTATTCCGCGCCGCGGTACAGCTCGGTGTGGCCCTTTTGACGACCAAAGCCTTTGACTTCGGTCACGGTGATGCCCTGCACGCCGATGCCCGAAAGTGCTTCACGCACTTCGTCCAGCTTGAAGGGTTTGATGATGGCGGTCACCAGTTTCATGATGGCTCCTTGTGTGT
>JBIKQY010000166.1:0-5932 GCA_044349465.1 Limnohabitans sp.
TTGCCCGGCGCATTCAAGCAAATGCCCCACCAGCACACCTTTGCCCAGCCGCGTCCAGTCGTCGGCGGTCCAGCCAAAGTGGTGCATCAAGGGAGCCAAAAACAGCGCCGGGTCGGCCACGCGACCGGTGATGATGACTTGTGCATCGGTTTGCAAGGCGGGCAGCAAGGCTTCGGCCCCGAGGTAGGCATTGGCAGAGATCAGCTGCGTTTGCAGATCGCCAAGGGTCTGGGAGGTTTCAAGCACAGGCAAAGTCAAGCCGGTTTGCGTCAAAGTGGCCAGCACATCGTCGCCCAGCACCACCGCCACTTGGACTTGGGGCAAGCCCAGTTCACGCGCCACGGCCAGCACTGCGTGCCCGGCTTGCAGCGGGTTTGCTGCACCCATGTTGCTGATGATGCGGGTGCCTTGGCGAATGCAAGCGGGCAACACGGCCCGCATGCGGGCTTGCAGCAGGGCATCAAAGCCTGCGGCCGGGTCTTTGGAGCGTTCAAGCTGCGCCAACGCAATCGTGCGCTCGGCCAGGCACTCGAAGACGAGATAGTCCAGCTGGCCTTTTTCGGCCAATTCAAGTGCGGGCGGGATGCGGTCGCCGGCATAGCCTGCACCGGCACCGATGCGAAGGGTTGTCTTCATGCGCCGAGCATAAGCGTGCCAGCGCTGGTGGTCTGTCACATGGGGGCTTGGGTCAATGGAGCACCGCCACAGGCACCCTGCCCACGGTGGGTAAGCCTGCTTGCATCCATGCCTGGATGCCGCCTCGGTACCACATGACCTGGGTGTAGCCCAGCTGGCGAGCACGCATGGCGGCGTTCACCGAAAGCCAGCATTCTGAGCTGGCGCAATAAAACACCACGGCTTGGTTCAGGTTGGGGGCCGCGGCCAGCAGCATGTGGCGAAAACGTTCTGCATAAGCGGATTCTTGTTGCGCGTCTTCGAAAGCGAGGCCACTGTGGATGAGGTTCAGCGCACCGGGAATCACCGGGCCGAAGGCCGCTGAATCGATGACGACAGGACGTTCGTTTTGCTTCAAGGCTTGGACCAGCGTGGCTGTGTCCCAGCGATGAATACCTTCCAGCGCTTTGGGGGTCATGCCTGTGACGTGATGGCCGATGCGCAAGCTGGAGGGGGTGAAGGTGCCCGGTTCATCTCGTTCTGCTTGGCTGTGCGCTTCTGCGGGCTGTGGCAGTGTGGCCAGCAATGCCGCACTTTGGGTTTGCTCTTCATCGTAAAGCGGCAGCACCTCGTGCTCGTTGACAGAAACCAGGCGGCAAAGTTTGGGGTTGTTTTTGGCGTGATTGCATTGGTACAGCGCCCCCAGCATGGCCCGACCGGGGTCATCCACTCCCCAGCGCACGCCGTAACCTGTTTTGCCCCAACCGATGGCGATGGCTTTGTTGTGCTTGGCACTGAGGTAGTTGTTGAAAGTTCTTTTTGCGATGGTCTTGCACAGCAACTGGTCTTTGCAGAGTCCCTCTATCAGGGTGTCGGCGCGGTCATGCATGTCCACCATGGGCGCGCCCAATGACTTGCCAAAAAAGCCGAGTTGAACTTGCATGCTGGCGGGCAATTGCAGCGGCACAGTCTCGGTTTGTGTCACCAAGCCCAGGCTGAAGGCGTCTTTGCCGGTGTGTTGTTGGCACTGATCGAAAGGCGTTTGAGCGGTAGTGCAGAACCAGGGCGTGCGGTCTTTTTCTTGGGTGCGTTGGAGCTCGCGAATCCTTAAAAATCCAGAAGCCTCCTTGATGTCATACAGCGCTTGGTTGATGACTTGGGCATCAAATTTGTCGCCCATTTGCTGTTTGTACCAAGCGTACATCTGGGGCATCAAACTCGGATTGACGCGTTTGGAGTCCCGGTCATGTGCGCCGTGAATGCCCACCATGGTCACTCTTGGCAAACTACCCGTGCCAAATGCGCGTTCATGACCTGCCATGAAAATCAGCGAACATGCCGACATGCAGGCGCCCGAAGCCACGGTGGTGATCTTGGCCTCTCGCACCATGCGCGCCACTTGCATGCCGGTCCACAGGTCACCGCCTGGACCATTGACCAAAATCAGCCGCTCAATGCCACCTTTGGCGAGGGCCTCCTTGAACATTAAAAAATCCTGATCGACGGTGGGCCCCGTGGCAAAAAGGTCGTTGCCGACGCGTTCCAGGGTCATGGCGTTCAAATTGGCGGACAGCCAAAACGACAGACACAAAGTCAAGGCTTTGAAAACATGGTTCATCAGGACCTCGCGCAACAGTAGACCAAAAGGTTTGTATTTTTGCATTAAAAAATAGTGCTTTGAAGGTCAATTTAATTGGGGTCAGATCCCAATTAAACTGCGGGTCTCACACAGGGAGTTCCCATGGCCCGCCAACCCCGCCTGACTGTTGCAGGCTATCCCCACCACGTCATCCAGCGTGGCAATGACCGTCAGGCCATCGTGCGCGACGACGCCGACCGCGAGCGTTTGCTGGCGCTGTGGCAAGAGCATGCGCAAACTTTCAAGGTGGCCATCCATGCCTACGTGATCATGGACAACCATTTCCATTTGCTGGTCACGCCTGAAACAGACGATGGCCTGCCGCAGATGATGCAGGCGGTGGGTCGGGCTTATGTGCGCTATTTCAATTTGCGGCACCAACGCACCGGCACCTTGTGGGAAGGGCGTTACCGCAGCAATCTGATTGAGAGTGAGCGCTATCTTTTGGCGTGCATGGTCTACATCGACCTGAACCCGGTGCGGGCGGGCATGGTGGAACAAGCAGCCGACTTCAAATGGTCCAGCCACAGGCACTGTATTGGGCAGGTGAGCGCCAAATGGGTGACGCCGCACGCCCTGTTTTGGGGCTTGGGCAACACACCATTTGCCCGCGAGGCGGCATACGCCGAGTTGGTCCAGATGGGCTTGGCCCAGTCAGAGAAACAGCAACTGACCCAAAGTGCGCTGTCGGGCTGGGCGTTGGGCTCGGCCGTTTTTGTGGGGGAGTTGCAGCAAAACACGACGCGGCGGCTGCTACCTGGCAAGGCGGGACGGCCTGCCAAAAAGACGGTCGATTGAATCTGTCCCCAATTAAATCAAAGCCAAGCTAAAAGCCAAATTAATTGGGATCTGACCCCAATTAAAAAGTTTGGCATGGATGCTGCAGTGCACTACACTCTTCGGTCTGCGTGAAAACCCTTAGGAGCGCCCATGACTTCGGCCAGTGCAAAAGAACATTTCCAATCGACCGGTCTGTACGACCCTGCCAACGAGCACGATGCTTGCGGTGTTGGCTTTGTGGCTCACATCAAAGGCCACAAGACCCACGCGATCGTGACCCAGGCGCTCAAAATTCTTGAAAACTTGGACCACCGGGGTGCTGTGGGTGCAGACGCGCTCATGGGCGACGGTGCCGGTATCCTGATCCAGCTGCCCGACGCCCTGTACCGCGACGAGATGGCCAAGCAAGGTGTGGCCTTGCCACCGTTTGGCGAATACGGCGTGGGCATGGTCTTCTTGCCCAAGGAACACGCATCGCGCATGGCTTGCGAGCAAGAGCTCGAGCGCGCCGTCAAGGCCGAAGGCCAGGTGGTGCTCGGCTGGCGCGATGTGCCCGTCAACCGCGACATGCCCATGTCGCCCACCGTGCGCGAAAAAGAGCCGGTCATGCGCCAGATCTTCATCGGCCGTGGCGCCGATGTGATCGTGCAAGACGCGCTGGAGCGCAAGCTGTACGTGATCCGTAAGACCGCCAGCGCGGCCATTCAGAACCTGCGCCTGACGCACAGCAACGAGTACTACATCCCCAGCATGTCCAGCCGCACAGCGGTGTACAAGGGCCTGCTGCTGGCTGACCAGGTCGGTACTTATTACCTGGACCTGCAAGACGAGCGCTGCGTTTCGGCCCTCGGCCTGGTGCACCAGCGTTTCTCGACCAACACCTTCCCCGAGTGGCCATTGGCCCACCCCTACCGCTATGTGGCGCACAACGGCGAGATCAACACCGTCAAGGGCAACTACAACTGGATGAAGGCCCGCGAAGGCGTGATGTCGTCGCCCGTTCTGGCCAATGACCTGCAAAAGCTCTACCCCATCAGCTTTGCTGGTCAGTCTGACACCGCCACCTTCGACAACTGCCTGGAACTGTTGACCATGGCGGGTTACCCCATCAGCCAAGCCGTGATGATGATGATCCCCGAGCCATGGGAACAGCACACCACCATGGACGAGCGCCGCAAGGCCTTCTACGAATACCATGCTGCAATGCTCGAGCCATGGGACGGCCCCGCTTCGATTGTGTTCACCGACGGCCGCCAGATTGGTGCCACGCTGGACCGCAACGGCCTGCGCCCATCGCGCTACATCATCACCGACGACGACATGGTCATCATGGGTTCGGAGACCGGCGTGCTGCCGATCCCCGAAAGCAAGATCGTGCGCAAGTGGCGTCTGCAGCCCGGCAAGATGTTCCTGATCGACTTGGAACAAGGCCGCATGATCAACGACGAAGAGTTGAAGGCCGGTCTGGCCAGCGCCAAGCCTTACAAGCAGTGGATCGAAAACTTGCGCGTCAAGCTGGACGATGTGGCCGCTGCCCCCGTGGCACCTGCATCTGACGTGGCCTTGCTCGACCTGCAACAAGCCTTTGGCACCACACAAGAAGATATCAAGTTCTTGTTGGCCCCCATGGCTTCTGCCGGGGAAGAAGCCATCGGCTCCATGGGCAACGACAGCCCGTTGGCCGTGTTGTCCGACAAGAACAAGCCGCTGTACAACTACTTCAAGCAGTTGTTCGCGCAAGTGACCAACCCCCCGATCGACCCGATCCGCGAAGCGATCGTGATGTCCTTGGTGTCCTTCATCGGCCCCAAGCCCAACTTGCTGGACATCAACCAGGTCAACCCACCGATGCGCCTGGAAGTCAGCCAGCCCATCCTCGACTTCGCCGACATGGCCAAGCTGCGTAACATCGAGCAAGCCACGAAGGGCAAGTTCAAGAGCGCCACACTGGACATCACTTACCCCGCCCTGTGGGGCCGCGAAGGCGTGGAAGCCAAGCTGGCCTCGCTGTGCGCTGAAGCGGTGGACGCCATCAAAGGCGGCCACAACATTCTGATCATCAGCGACCGGGGCGTGAACGCCACGCAGGTGGCTGTGCCCGCGCTGCTGGCGCTCTCCAGCATCCACCAGCACCTGGTGACTGCAGGCCTGCGCACCACCGCCGGCCTGGTGGTCGAGACCGGCACTGCCCGCGAAGTGCACCACTTTGCCGTGCTGGCCGGTTACGGCGCAGAAGCCGTGCACCCCTACTTGGCGATGGAAACCCTGGCGGCTTTGCACAAAGAGTTGCCGGGTGATCTGTCGGCCGAGAAAGCCATCTACAACTACATCAAGGCGATCGGCAAGGGTCTGTCCAAGATCATGTCCAAGATGGGCGTGAGCACCTACATGTCGTATTGCGGTGCGCAGTTGTTCGAAGCCATTGGCATCAACACCGAAACCATCAACAAGTACTTCACAGGCACTTCCAGCCGCGTGGGCGGCATCGGCGTGTTCGAGATCGCCGAAGAAGCCTTCCGGATGCACGCTGCTGCATTTGGCGACGATCCGATTCTGGCCACCATGTTGGATGCAGGTGGTGAATACGCCTGGCGCGCCCGTGGCGAAGAGCACATGTGGACGCCCGACGCGATTGCCAAGTTGCAGCACTCCACCCGTGCCAACAACTTCAGCACTTACAAGGAATATGCGCAGATCATCAACGACCAGAGCAAGCGCCACATGACGCTGCGCGGCCTGTTCGAGTTCAAGATCGATCCGTCCAAAGCCATCCCGCTGGAGCAGGTCGAGCCTGCAGCCGAGATCGTCAAGCGTTTCGCCACCGGCGCGATGTCGCTGGGCTCGATTTCCACCGAAGCGCACGCCACTCTGGCCGTGGCCATGAACCGCATCGGCGGC
>JBIKQY010000145.1:0-6414 GCA_044349465.1 Limnohabitans sp.
CCCTCCTCCATGGTGAGCAAGATTTCCCCGATACCAAAGAGGCCAATGACCGCGATCAAAAAGTCAAAGCCTTTGAGCAAACTTTCTTGGCCATAGGTCATGCGCAAGGTGCCGGTCACGCTGTCCAAGCCCACAGCAGCCAAAGCAAAACCCAACATCATGGCCAACATGGTTTTGACAGGAGGCTCTTTGCTCATGCCGATGAAGCTCGCGAAAGTCAGCAACTGAACTGCAAAGAATTCAGGCGGTCCAAAGTTAAGCGCAAACTTGGCCACCAAGGGCGCCAAAAATGTCACCATCAGAACAGCCACGAAGGCCCCCACAAATGACGACGTGAATGCAGCGGTTAAAGCCTGCGCAGCCTTGCCCTTTTGAGCCATGGGATAGCCATCAAAGGTGGTGGCCACTGACCACGGCTCTCCCGGAATGTTGAACAGGATGGAAGTAATGGCCCCACCAAACAATGCACCCCAATAGATGCATGACAACATGATGATGGCGGACGTGGGTGACATTCCAAATGTCAGAGGCAGCAAAATCGCCACACCATTGGCGCCACCTAAACCTGGCAAAACACCAATCAACACGCCCAAAAAAATACCAATCAGCATGAAGCCAATGTTAGGCAGTGTCAGCGCAACGGCAAAGCCATGAAACAGATTGTTAAGTTCATCCATGATCAATAACCCAACCAAGTTTCAATGAAGCCTTTTGGCAAGGGCAACTTGAACCAAATCTCAAACAAGGCAAACAATGCCGCGCTGATGCCCAAGCCAACTGCTACTGATTTGAAGACACTGTATTTGCCCTGCCAGACCATAAAGGCTGCAACAAAAGTCAGTGAGGCCAAATAAATTCCCAACACAAAGATGGCAGCGGTGAAAACCGCAGACGGGATGAGCATCAGCAGCATCAAATTGAATTCATGCTTTTCTGCAAATACTTCTTGTCCATCGTCCTTTTTCCAAGTCAGCAAGGTTTGCAAAATAACCCAAGCAGCGCCGCCCAACAAAAGGCAACCAATGTAAAAAGGAAAATAGCCAGGCTCTGGGCCATCAGGGCCCCATGCCTTACCGACGCGAATACTGTCTGTGATGACCAACATGCTCACACCCATAAAGCATGCCGCCACCAACAACTCCATCCACCGCATTTGCAGGTGTGCACCTGATTTCATGATGAGGTCCTTCCGGGTTTTTATTTGGCCAGGAAGCCTGCTTCACGCATGAGACGGAAATGCTCCACCTCTGCTTTGAGCAACCAATCTTGAAACTGCTGTCCCGTCATGAAGGTTTCTTTGAAAGCGCCGGTTTCCATGAATTCTTTCCACTCAGGGAGTTGGCGTACTTTTTGGAAAACATCGGTGAAATAAGCCACTTGTGCTGGCGTGGCCTTGGGCGGCATGAAAATGCCGCGCAACATCAAATACTCCACGTCGAGGCCTTGCGATTTGCAGGTGGGAATGTCTTTCCACGACTGTGTGGGGGTGATTTTTTTGGGATAAGGCATGACCTGGGAATCAAACACACACAGTGCTCTCAAAGTGCCGCCCTTCCAATGGGCCACCGCCTCAATGGGGTTGTTCACTGTGGTGTCCACGTGCTTTCCCACCAATTGAACCGCCACATCACCACCGCCTTTAAAGGGGATGTAGATCATTTTTTTGTCTGTGGCTTTTTCAATGGCCACAGTGATGATCTGATCTTCCTGCTTGGAGCCGGTTCCACCCATTTTGAATTTGCCAGATTCAGCTTGTTTCATGGCCTTGGTGAGGTCGCCCACCGATTTATAAGGTGACTCGGCATTGACCCAAAGCACAAACTCGTCCAATGCCAGCATGGCCACAGGTGTCAAGTCCTTCCAATTGAAGGGCACGCCCGTTGCCAAAGGTGTGGTGAATAAATTGGACAGCGTGATGATGATTTTGTGACCATCTGGACGAGCCCCTTTGGCATCCAGAAATCCTTCTGCACCTGCACCCCCCGACTTGTTGACCACCACCAAAGGTTGGGCCATCAGTTTGTGTTTGGTAATGACCCCTTGAAGGAAACGTGCCATTTGATCAGCACCACCGCCTGTGCCAGCGGGCACGATGAATTCCACATTTTTAGTGGGTTCCCATTTGGCCTGTGCAAATGTGTTCGAAAAGAAGAAACCGCCTACTACCAAGGCAGCAGTTTTAAGAAGAAAAGACAGATAGGTTTTCAAAATATACTCCTTGGTAAATTATTCGACTCTGGAGTATCCTAATAGAATGCTTGGCAACTTGTCGAGCAAAAAAAACCCTTAATCAACTTTTTTTCATCCTTCATCCATGAAAACCCTAATAGATCTTTTGGCTTTTGGTCACGACCAGTCTGTTTGCTTAACGGCCGCCAACAGTGCGCCTCTGAGTTATTCAGCGTTAAGGCAACTGAACAACTATGTTCAAAAAGAATTGAACCAAGTTGGCATTGGCAGGAACGATCGGGTGGCGCTTGTTTTGCCCAACAGCGCAGAAATGGCGGCCAGTTTTGTGACTGTGGCCTGCTGCTGCACGTCAGCGCCCTTGAACCCCAGTTACCGTGCCGATGAATTCGAGTTCTACCTGAATGACTTGAACGCCAAAGCTTTGGTCGTTGAAAAAGGCTCGAACAGTCCCGCCGTGGCCGTGGCCGCCAAAATGGGCATCGCACTCATCGAACTCGAACCCACACCCTCTATGGGCGCTGGCTCTTTCACGCTGAACATGAACAGCCTCTCGCCCAAGGCGGCGCAGCATCCTGGTCCAGCCCAGCCTGACGACGTGGCCTTGGTGCTTCACACATCGGGCACCACATCGCGCCCCAAAATTGTTCCACTGACACACCGCAACGTGAGTGCTTCAGCGCAAAACATTGCCCAGAGCACGCGCTTTACCAGTTCCGATCGCGGCTTGAATGTCATGCCCCTCTTTCACATTCATGGCCTGATTGCCGGCATCTTGGCACCGCTGTCTCAAGGCGGGGAAGTGTTTTGCACCAGTGGCTTCAATGCATTGAAGTTCTTCAGCCAAATGGACGAAGTCAAGCCCACTTGGTACACCGCAGTGCCCACCATGCACCAGGCTATTTTGTCCAGGTCAACCAACAACAAAGAGGTCATCGCCAGGGTGCCACTTCGATTCATTCGTTCGTCATCCTCCTCATTGCCACCGCAGGTTTTGGCAGAGCTCGAAGCCACCTTCAAGGCCCCGGTGATCGAAGCTTATGGCATGACCGAAGCGGCCCACCAAATGGCTTGCAATCCGCTGCCGCCTGGCCAAAGAAAACCGGGCACTGTCGGTTTGGCCGCAGGCCCCGAGATTGCCATCATGAGTGCAGAAGGTGACTTGTTGCCAACAGGGAGCACGGGCGAAATTGTGATCCGCGGCAGCAACGTCACGCCTGGCTACGAGAACAACGACAAAGCCAACGCAGAAGCCTTCACGAATGGATGGTTCAGAACCGGTGACCAAGGCGTCTTGGATGCACAGGGTTATGTCAGCATCACAGGCAGGCTCAAAGAAATCATCAACCGCGGCGGTGAAAAAATCAGCCCACGCGAAGTCGATGAAGTTTTGATGGACCACCCTGCAGTCGCACAGGTGGTTTGCTTTGGCATCCCCCATGACAAATTGGGCGAGGAAGTGGGCGCTGCCGTGGTCTTGCGCGAGGGCATGACGGCCACTGAAAAAGAGCTGCGCGAATACACGGCAACCCGGTTGGCTGATTTCAAGGTGCCGCGCAAAGTTTTGCTGATGGATGAAATTCCCAAAGGGGCGACCGGTAAGTTGCAACGCATTGGCATGGCACAAAAGCTCGGACTGGTCTGAGCACCATGGAAGCTCAAATCTTTTTGGAACTGGCCCTGACTGGCACGGTGGTGGGGTTCATGGCCGGGTTGTTGGGTTTGGGCGGTGGCTTGATGATGGTTCCCGTGTTGAGTTTCTTACTCGGCAACATGGGCGTCGCAGAGGACCTGTCCATCAAAATGGCGATTGTGACGTCCATGTCGACCATTTTGTTCACATCCATCTCCAGCGTGCGAACCCACCAAAAGTTGGGTGCTGTGCGATGGGACTTGGTCAAAGGTTTAGCGCCTGGCATTGTGCTAGGCAGTGCCATGGCCAGCCTCTGGATTTTTGTGGCCGTGAAAGGCACCACATTGGCCATTTTGTTTGGCCTGTTTGTGTCTTTTTCTGCCTTCCAAATGTTCTTGGATAAGAAACCCAAGCCAACGCGTCAAATGCCGGGTTTCGCGGGTCAATTGGGCATGGGTGGCCTGATCGGCTTGCTGTCTGGCTTGGTCGGGGCTGGGGGGGCTTTTGTGAGTGTGCCTTTGATGACCTGGTGCAACGTGGCGATACACAACGCCATTGGCACCAGCGCCGCCTTGGGATTTCCCATTGCATTGGCGAATGTCACCGGCTTTGTCATCAGCGGTATGAGACTGGAGAACCTGCCCGCCTGGTCACTTGGCTATATCTGGTTGCCTGGCATGGCCGTCATTGCCTGTTTCAGTGTTGTGACCGCCCCTTTTGGTGCCAGAGCTGCGCATCGACTGCCTGTGAAGAAGCTCAAAAGGGTGTTTTCTTTCTTCTTGGTGTTTCTTGCGGTGTACATGTTCAACAAAGGCATGAGCGCTGCTTGATCCCGGGCTGCAGCCCCTATCCAGGCTGCAGGCTTGCCAACTCAACGCATAACAAGGCTGCCCGAAATATTCACCACCACGCGTGACCTGCCCGCCACCGCTGGCACCGGCATCGGTGCTGGCGCGTCCATCTGGGCCATGGCCATGCGCGGCATGACAGATCCCTCGCCCACCTCCTGGGCACTCACGCGCACTTCTCTGAGCGTATAAGCCGCAAAGCCGAACTGCTGTGTGAGCGATTGGGCCTTGCTCTGAAATTGCGCCACCGCTTCGGCCTGGATGCGCGCTTCTGCCGCAGTTTTCTGCTCAGGACTCAGCCGCCAGTCGATCTGCGACACCGTCAAATCGGGCATGCGCCCTGCGAGTGTGGTGATTTGCTCGACATCCCGGCCTTGCAAAACAAGTTGCGCCGAGCCCACCCAACCGTTCATCTTGCCGTCACGGCCATAGCGCGGGGACACATTCATCTCGCCCGTTTTCACCTCCAGGGCCCCGGGTTTGGCCATCGGGGTGGCCACAGCCAATGCGGCAGACACCATGGCGTTGAGCTGTTTTTGCACGGCAGGGGCCTGCAAGCCTTCTTTTTGCACCGACAGGGTGATCACCAACCAGTCTTGCGGGACCTCGGTCTGGGCTGAGGCACTGAGGTGCAGGACTTGGTTCAGTGCGGCTTGTGCTGCATGGGGGGAACTGGCTGCACTTTGAGCCTGCACCGATGCGACAGGCAGGGCCAGCGCCGTCATCAGGGCCAAAGCCATCGAGGGTGTTCGAATCAATTTCATGGAGAGTCTTTCGCAGAAGGTGGCAAAAACAACGGGCACTTACCGCCATGATTCTGAACGCCGCAGCGGGTGTGACACGCCTCGGGCCCTGCGCTTTGGTGTCAGGGTGTAACGCACCAAGGCGCTTGGTCATGCACCAAGCCCATCCACAAGGCCCAGGCCGACACAGACGCCAGCGCCAGGCCAGCCACACGCATGCCCCAAGCCCCATCGCCCAAGGTCTGCATGCGCAAAAACAGCCATGGCCCAGCCCACAGGCTGATGCTGCTGCCCAAGGCAAACAAGGCCATGGTGGCTGCGCCTTCCAGCGGCTGACTGGTCAAGGCCGCCACCATCAGGGCCGAATACAGCAAGCCGCAGGGCATGAAGGCCCACAGCCCGCCCACCATCCAGGGTGCGGCGCGCCCCCAGCGGGTGTTGAAGGCCCGCACGCGCGCCCACAAACGGCGCGCTGCGGCATCGAGCCACACGGGTTGCCTAGCCTGCAGCATGAGCAACAAGCCCAGCACCAAGGCCGTCAGGTGCAACAGGGTCCAGACGGGGCGAATGGCCGCTGACTGCGTGGTCAACCAACCCAAGCCCTGCACACTGGCCGCGGCCACGGCACCCAGCAGTGCATAGCCGCCCAAGCGGCCCAACTGAAAAGCCAGCAAAGCTTGGCCGCGCCGCTCACCCGCCGCCTGGCCCAGCCCCGCGCAGGCTGCGCCACACATGGCCACGCAGTGCGGGCCACCCAGCACCCCCATCATCAAGGCCGTGATGGCCAAAGAGCTTTGCATGGTGTGTTCGTTTGAATGTCAAGAGTTGCATTGTCGGCGATGGGGGCCAGCCTCAATGCAGAACGCCCCCGATGCGGCCCAACCCATGTGCGCAGGGCATCAAATGATTTTGGAAAAGCGTGAGCGGTTGCGGTCGGCTTGCACATAACGGTCAAACACCATGGCCACGCCGCGCACAAAAAACCAGCCCATGGCCGTGACCT